>CAZBCE010000001.1:0-35234 GCA_964490555.1 uncultured Elusimicrobium sp.
CTACTTTTATATTCTAGCTTTTTAAGTTTGCTTTGTCAACTGCTTTAAAAATTGTTTACTAAAAGATCGATTGTTTACTGACTACTTAATTAGTATAGCATTTATTTTTTTTGTTGTCAACATTAATTTTTTGCGATCAACGTTTAATATCTGCTACCTTTACAGTATATCATTAAAGACGATAATTTGTCAAGCCTTTTTTAAGTATTTCGTAAAAGGCTTTCTTTTACTACTTTCTTTGCAGCTGACCGCTGCTGTTTGTTGCTTCTTAAATAGTATAACAGATATTTTATATTTTTGTCAACAATTATTTTTTACCGTCGGAGAAATATAAAAAATTCTGTACAAATATTTTAACTTATTTACAAAAAAAGGTAAAGGCTTTGTGTTTTAGTTGCTCCTATTTTGTGTGCATTTTAAACATTATTTTGGACAATATTTAAAAAATGTTTTTGCAATTTTCAAAAAGTATGCTATGTTTTTGGGTGTTTTGTTTTTATCGAAGGTACAGCCGACTGAGAAATTAGAAAACCGTATTTCTTTAATAAAAATAGCACTCTAACGTCTGAGAATTTACAATTTTACAGTTTTGCATTTATATCCACATATATATGTAATATATACAGCCATCCGCTTGTACATTATACTTTATCGACGAGGATTTGCTTTTTTAGTCTAACATCCACAGCGCAACACCCCCTATATATATGTGTGTGGCGCTGTAACGCGGACAGAAGTATGTATTACATATATATGTATGACAAAAAACATATATATGTGTATATTAAGGATGCTGCAGGGGCGGCATACACCGAGGTGCGATGGCGCACTCCCAGTGCGGCGGCGCACTCCCGAAGCCCCGCGTATCCGACCAAGCACAAGAATGTTTTGAGATGATTTTTTGTTTTCTTTCTCGTAAGGTATACCGCGAGACCCCGACGCGTGGCGAGTATCTGCGGCGAGAAAAAACAAAAAAGGGCTCAAAGGACAAGGCAATTTTGCAAGTATTTTGAAGCAAGACAAGAAGCTGCGCAGGAGGTATACCCCGAGCGGGCGCAGCCCCGTGTATCCCACTAAGCACAAGAATGTTTTGAGATGATTTTTTGTTTTCTTTCTCGTGAGGTATACCGCGAGCCCCCGACGCGGGGCGAGTATCCGAGACGAGAAAAAAACAAAAAAGGGCTCAAAAGAGGCCGCAAAATTTTGTAAAGTCTATGTTATGAATATTGATACCTTGCTTAAACAAAACTCCCGCAGCCTTTACTTGAGCGCCAAAATAATGCCCGCTGATATAAGGAAAACTTTTTACTGCGGTTATCTGCTGTGCCGCGTTGCAGATACCATTGCCGATACCACTTTAATAGCCTCCGATAAGAGGATAAACCTTATAAAGGGCTATCCCGATATGCTGGAAAAGCAGGACAGGCCGTCCTTGAACGCGTTTAAGGAGGCGGCAAGCGAAGCTGCCGCGGATATATATCCGTCGGAAAAAATACTTTTAGATAATATTGACGTATGCCTTAATGAATTTAATACTCTCTCCCGCCCGCACAGAAAATTAATATTAGACGTTGCTCATTATGTATGCCTGGGAATGGAATGGGATTTATCATACTTCCCAGAAGAAAACAGCGGCCTTTTAAAAGCCGTACCGACGGAGAGGAAGACGGAAGAATATTGCAATTTTATGGGCGGAGAGCCTGGCGTGTTTTGGGCTAAACTGCTTTTAAACGGGAAAGAAGATGCGGACTTTGTGGAAAACGCCAGAAAAATAGGCAAAGCCTTGCAGATAACTAATATATTAAGAGATATTCCCGCTGATATAAAGATAGGCAGAAGTTATCTGCCGCTTACGGATTTATCCAAACACGACCTTATGCCGCAGGATTTGCTGGACAAAAAAAATTACCGCAAGCTGCGGCCCGTTATATATAAGTGGATAACGTGGGGCATAGAAAACCTTAAGGCCGCCCCGTCGTTTTTAAGCAAGATACCCAAATATAAACTTGCCAACAGGGCCGCCGTGGCGTGGCCGGTGCTGTGGAGTTTGGATACTTTTTACTTGCTGGCTTTGGCGGGCAACCTGCTTGACGGCGGGAAGAAACAGAAGATACCTAAAAAAACGATATACCTTACAATGCTTACAAGCCCTTTATACTGCATGAGTAATAAGATTTTTGAAAGAATTGTAGAGCAAAAAATAGCAAATATAAAAAGAATACTCTCTTAGTTTTTAAGAGAGTATTTTAAAATATTCAATCCAAAGCATAATAGGCCCAACTTGCAGACTCCGCCCGACATTCCCTGCCGCCTGCGGCAGCGCATACCTTTTTTAAATATTCCCTGGCGGGAGCAGCATAGCATCTGCGGCGGCCACAATCGGCAACGGCAGAATCTATTGCGGAATTGTCAAAAGCATGAACAAATCTGAGAGTATTAGTTCCAACTTCAACTTGATATGGCGCGGACGGGCTATATAAGGCAATGGTAAAATCCTTACAGTCCATATAGGCATTATTATTGCGGTAGCTGCAATCTTTATCACTAAAGCTTATATTAAGTTCCTGAAGGGTAGAGGCATATTTTCCGTGGCTGAGGAAATACATTTCTTGAGCATTTTTAACGGTCTTGCCGATGGATACATAATTATTAAATTTTGTTTTTCCGACAGATACTTCATATTGGGGTAAGGCTATTGCGGCTAAAATTCCTATTATTAAGACGACTACAAGCAATTCTATTAGTGTAAAACCATTCCCGTAACGCATTATGGCAACCTCCAAATAATTTAACTTAAGATAACATAATATTCGTTGAATATCAAGAAAGACGGTTATTTTTATTTTGCGTCCTAAAAAATTGCGTGATTTGGCGAGGCTGAGATTATTTTTTATTTTATTGCAAGCGCGAAGTACGAAAGGGAACGGGAGCGAAGCGACTCTCTGTACTTTAGCAAGCAAAAAATAAAAAAGAGGCCAGCACACGACAAATTGCTAGCCTCTATAAACTTGAACAGAAGAAAAATTCCTACTCTTCTATTTTCAACATGGCGATGAAAGCTTCCTGCGGAATATCCACATTCCCAATACTCTTCATCCTCTTCTTACCTTCTTTCTGCTTTTCCAACAATTTGCGTTTGCGGGTTATATCGCCGCCGTAACATTTGGCAATAACGTCTTTACGGAAGGCGGGAATGGTTTCGCGCGCGACAATTTTACCGTTAACGCGGGCTTGTACGGCAACCTCAAACTGCTGGCGGCCGATAAGCTCTTTAAGTTTTTCGCAAAGAAGTCTGCCTCGGTTGGCGGCTCTGTCTTTGTGGGTAATGACGGAAAGAGCGTCAACGGGCGTGCCGTGGATAAGAACTTCCATCAGCACGACATCGGCGCTGCGGTATTCGTCAATTTCGTAGTCAAAAGAGGCATAGCCCTTTGAGCAGGATTTTAACTTATTGTAAAAATCTATAACCATTTCCGCCATAGGCATATAATAATTGACCATAACGCGCTGGCTGGAAATGTGGTCTATACTTATAAATGTTCCGCGCTTTTCCTTAAGCAAAGTCATAACGGCGTCCATATAGACGATGGGCGTTACTATTTTTATCTTAATAGTGGGTTCTTTAATATCCAAAATATCGCCGTAGGGAGGGAAGTTGGCAGGGTTATCTATCCACTTATACCCGTCGCCCGCGTCCGCCAAGGCGGAAAGTTCCTGCGGGTGGCTTTTGCGCGCGGTAAATTTTACCTGATAAATAACGTTGGGGCTGGTGGCTATTAAGGATAAACCAAATTCGCGCTCAAGTCTTTCTTTTACAATTTCAATGTGTAAAAGGCCCATAAAACCAAGACGAAAACCAAAGCCTAAAGCCTTGGAGGTTTCACTTTGATAACTGAAGGAAGAATCGGAAAGGTTTAACTTTTCCAAAGCGGTTCTTAAAAGAGGATAATCTGTTGTTTCTATCGGAAAGATACTGGCAAAAACCACGGGTTTTGTTTCCGTATAGCCGTGTAAAGCGACATCTGCGGGGGCTTCCGTAAGCGTTACTGTATCGCCAACCTGTACCTGATGTATATCTTTAATGCCCGCTATGATATAACCTACTTCGCCAGCTTTTAATTCCGTACCTTTTTCCTGCTTTGGCGTCATAAAACCGAGTTCTTCTATTTTGGAAGAAAAACCCGACGCCATAAGTTTTATATTCTGGCCCGACTTTAATACGCCGTCAACCATTCTGACGTATACGATAACGCCGCGGAAAGGGTCGTAGAAAGAGTCAAAGATAAGGGCGCGTGTTTTGGAGTTTTCCTCGCCTTGAGGGGCGGGAATATCCTGCACGATACGCTCTAAAAGGTGTTCAACGCCAAGGCCGCTTTTCGCGCTGACGCGCTCTGCGGTAATGGGGTCTTTTAAAACTTCCCAAAGCTGTTCTTCCGCCACGTCCGCGTCGGACTGGCTTAAATCTACTTTATTTATAACGGGAATAATTTTTAAACCCAGGCTTTGCGCCAAATGAGCGTGCGCCACTGTTTGAGCTTCCACGCCCTGAGAGGCGTCAACAAGTAAAAGTACGCCTTCGCAAGCGCGAAGAGAGCGGGCAACCTCGTAAGAAAAATCCACGTGTCCCGGGGTATCAATAAGGTTTAAAATATAGTCTTTATATTTGATGCGCACGGCTTTGGCTTTAATTGTAATGCCACGCTCGCGTTCAAGGTCCATACCGTCTAACATCTGCGCCTGCATTTGGCGTTTGGGTATGGTATTGGTATCTTCCAAGATACGGTCGGAAAGAGTAGTCTTGCCGTGGTCTATGTGCGCTACTATGGAAAAGTTACGAAGATTCTTCATCAGTTTTATAAAATTCTTTCAGTTTTCTTATTTCCGTTGAACTGGGCATAAGCAAAGCCGCCTGCGCCAAGTTGGAACAATCTTTGAAATTAAGGTTTCTTAAAGTATTTTTTATCCTCAAAAACATTCTGGGAGACAGAGATAATATATCCACGCCCAAGCCGACCAAAAAGGGAACAAGCTCGGGGTCGGAGGCCATTTCGCCGCAGATGCTGACGGGTTTGCCCTTCTTGCGCGCGGCCTGAATTATAAAGTTTATTGTCCTAAGCACCGCGGGGTGATAGGGGTCGTATAAATCGGCAACTTCCTGGTTTACTCTGTCTACCGCTATAAGATATTGTATTAAATCATTGGTGCCTATGGAAACAAAATCTATTTCCGGCAGGATAGCGTCCATCGTTAAAGCGGCTGAGGGAACCTCTATCATAACGCCCAGCTGTATCGGTTTTTTTGGCACAATGCCCTTGGCGGAAAGTTCGCTTAAACAGGTTTTATAAACCTTCTTAACCGCAAGGACTTCTTCTATGGAAGAAACCATAGGTATCATAAGTTTTACTTCCGCTTCCGATACTGCGGCTGTTCTTATTACCGCGCGGATTTGCGTTTGCATAAGCGCGGGATATTTTAAAAATAATCTTATGCCGCGGCAGCCCATAAAAGGGTTGTCTTCCGTTTCGTGCCGAGCAAGGCCCAGCTGGGCTATTTTGTCCCCGCCCAAATCCGCAAGGCGAATGGTAAACGGACGCGTATCAAAACGCAGGGCCGATTTTTTGTATATTACAAATTGTTCGTCTTCAGTCGGAGGCTCGGGACGGTCCATATAAATAAATTCCGTACGCAAAAGACCCAGCCCGTCGGAATGGAAAGAGTCCCACTCCTTTAAATCTCTGCGCGGGTCGTAGTTAACGTAAAGTGAAACTTTGTGTCCGTCCTTGGTTTCATTGGGCAGCGTGCTGATGTCTTTTAAAGAGCGTTCCGCCTTTTTTATTTTGCCCTGTTCTTTTTTGTAAACGGCTACAATATCCTGCGGGGGATTTATTATTATTACGCCTGTTTCCCCGTCTACGATAACAAGGTCGCCGTTTCTTATCTGCTCGGCGGCGTTGGAAAGGCCGACGACAGCGGGCATTTGCATGCTTTGCGCCAGAATAGCGGTGTGGCTGGTCTTCCCGCCGACGTCTGTGGCGAAAGCCAATACATTTTTGCCTTTAAGATTAATAGTTTCGGAAGGATATAAATTGTGCGCTATTACTATTGAGGGTTCTTTTATGCCCGAAAATTTATTTTGTTTTTTGTCTGTAAGATTTTCAAAAAGACGTTTTGCCACGTCGGCAATATCAAATTTGCGCTCTCTGAAAAAATCATCTCTTAAAAGTTCAAAGGTAGAATTAATTTCCTGAACGGAAGCGTAAAGAGCGTACTCCGCCGATACATTTTCTTTCTCTATTTTATTTATTACACCCTGGGTGAGGATAGGGTCTTGAAGGATAAGTTTATGGGCCTGCAAAAGCTGGGCATAGTCCGCGCCGAAAAGTTCTTTTACTTTTGCCTCTGTTTTATTGAGGTCTTCTAACGTGCTTTCTATCGCGCAGGCATAACGGCGGACTTCTGCGCCCGTTTCTGACGGAGGTATTTTCTTTTTTTCAAAAGTAGCGGTATCAGCCGTTATTATATAGGCAGGGCCGATGGCGATACCGGGACTGGCCGCAATGCCTTTTATTGTAATCATTCTTCCTCAAAAATTTTGCCTAAAACTACTTTTATCGCCTTAAAAGCATTGTCTTCGTCCGGGCCGTTTACCATAACGCTTATGGTGCTGCCCTGTTCGGCAGCTATCATCATAATGCCCATAATACTTTTGGCGTTAACTTCCATTCCGTCTTTAGAAATAAAGATTTCGCTCTTAAACTTGCCCGCTTCCTGCGCTATCATTGCCGCAGGTCTGGCATGGATACCTAATCTGTTTTTAATTTTTATTTCTTCTTTTATCACAAAGGGTTCCTCTTTTAAGCTAAGAAAGACGCCGCGGCAAATACCACCGTGGCTATAACATATAAGAAAATATTGGGTATATTAAGCTTCTTCATAAACATACTTAAGACGATAAAGGCGACCAGCAGGGACGCTCTGGCTATAAAATCCGCGTCAAGCATAGCGTCTTTAAACCTTATGTAAAGGCCGAAGAAGATTATAAATACCGTAAAAATCTGCCCTAAAGTTTTAAGGAAAGATATAACTTTATTCCAGTTAAGATTTATGAGGCCGTAGAAATTATCCTCGTTGCCGTTATAACTGTCCAAAAATCCTTTATAGCGCGCGGCGATGGCGGGAATATTATAAACAAGAAGAGAGCCGCCTATGGCAAGCAGAACGGAAAAGAACATTTCCCCGCGGTACATTTCTTCTTTTAATACATGAATCTCGCCCGCCGATAAAATTACAAAACATAAAACTAAAGAAAGCGGTTTTAAGGTTGCCCAGAAAAGCCTGTCGCCTATTGAAGCTGCCGTGTTGGCTGTGCTGGAGCGGATAATGCGCCACTCGCGTTCTTCGTCATGAAGGTCCGCAAGTGAGCAGGCGGCTATTCTTTCTTCCTGTTTAAGCATTGCGCCTATGCTGTATGTGCTCATAACGGGGTTGCTGTTAAAAGCTTCCAGCGTTCTGGCAAGAGAGCGTTTGTACATAGGCGGATTGTCACCGTGAAGGCGCTTTAAGGCGGGCTCGGTTATAAACAAAAGCCCTACGTTTTGCAATTTGCCGTAGTTCCAAAAACCCTGCAACAGGAAAGTTCTGCAAAATATTTTTAAATTATCTTTTATCATATTAATCCGCCTTGGGCTTGCTGCTGAAAGAGATAAACAAAACCGAAAGCCCTACCCACGGCACTACAAAATAAGAAAATTTGAAAGCTATATGAAGCTTTTCGGGAATATCGGCGCTGACGGCGTTAAAGCCGGGCCCCGCAACCGTAAGCGTTACAATCAGGAATGTAAGCACGACGAGATACTGCAAAATCAGACTTTGCAAAAGAACAAGGCCAGAAGTTGTTTTGCCGTCTATGATTTCCTTTTCAATGAAAGGCAAAAGGCGAGCGCGGTATTTTCTCATTTGTTTTTCTATAAAAGAAAACACTATGCCGCTTACAATACCAACAAAAAACGCAAAGTAAATATCCATCAAAAAGAAGTGCGCCATTAGTATAGCAACGCCTGTGCTTACGGCCCCGCTGGGCGGAACAACACCGCCGATAGGCATAAAATCAAGATAGATAAGTTCCGTAAAAATACCTATTTGAAGGCCCAAAAAGAAATCGCCCGTTACAAAACCCAACAGACTGCCCACCACTATCGGACGGGAAATAAGAACCTGCCCGAGATATGTGGTATCAAGTTCCATAAAGGCTATAAGCGCACAATAAAGAATAAGTTCCAACATTAAATTAACCTCTTTGAGAGAGAGGACGGCAGCGCGCGGACGTCAAACTTTACATTTTTGTCCGACAGTTCCTTAACCAGGGCAAGCTCCCCTTCGTTAAGATATACCCCTTCGCCGTATTCCTTCTTTCCCTCTTCATACTTCGTATTGCCTATGTTAACATTTTCTATTTTTACGCCGTTCTTAACTAAATACGAAAGAGAAGCAAAATCTTCCAATATCAAAAAAATCTCCTCTTGCGCATGGTCTTTAAGATACTGCGCGGCGGCAGCCCCGTCAAGAATATTAAGGCCGTAACCTGAAGGCAGGGACATACGCAGCATTTTCTTCATTAAAGAACTTTCCGACGCGGCGGAAGACACCACGACCACCTCGCTTACCTTTATTGAGGGAAGCCAGCCTTCAACCACCTGTCCGTGTATGAGCCTGTTATCAATTCTTGCCAAAACTATCGCCATATATCTATTTTAGTTTTTCCGTAGCGTTTATTACAGCTTTTTTACCGTCTTCAAGCACTTTTTGCGCCAAATCGGCGGAGGAAAGCTTTTCCCTGTTGTTTATTGCCGCAAGCAGCATATTAAGATTTACCCCGCAAATTACGTTTACATTGGGCATACCGTGCGTGAGAGATGCAGCCACATTGCAGGAAGTTCCGCCGAAAGTATCCACCAAGATAAGCGTGCCTAAAGGGTCTATCTTTTGCCTTATACCGCCGGAAATATTTTGCAAATCAATCTTTCCGCTTACGGTAAATACGTCTATTGAATCTTCCTCAAAAGAACATATTTTTGCCGCGGTATCAAGCATGGCTTTTGCCATATCGCCGTGCGTTACAAGAATAATTTTTACCATACTTCCTTCTTCTCTATCTTAATATCGCGGTGAAATTCCGACACTTTAAGCTTTTTTGTTCTTAAGGTTTCGGCCAGACTGTGGGCCATAAACACGCTTCTGTGTTTGCCGCCGCTGCAACCTACCGCTATCGTAAGGTAAGATTTACCTTCTTTAATATATTTGGGGATAAGGTACATAACCATATCCGTAAACTTTTCCAAAAACTCCATGGCAAAGGGCGATTTTTTTATATATTCCTGCACCTCTGCGTCCAACCCCGTTTTATTTTTAAGTTCGGGCTCGTAATAAGGGTTAGCCAGAAAGCGCACGTCCATCACCACGTCGGCTTCCATCGGAAGACCGTGTTTGTAGCCGAAGGAAACAACTGAAATATTCATTTCCTGAGAGGATTTAATTTCCAATAACTGAGAAATTTTTTCCTTAAGTTCGCCAAGCGTAAGATTGCTTGTTTTAATCTCGCTGTCGGCGTTTTGCTTTATGGGCGCTAAAAGTTCCCTTTCTTTGCCGATAGCCGTTAAAAGCTGCTCGGCAAGCGGGTGCTTATGCTTGGTTTCGGAAAACCTGCGGACAAGAACTTCGTCGGAGGCGTCCAAAAATAAAAGTTTGGGATTAAAACCCTGCCCTTCAATGGTCTTCATTATTTTGGGCAAATCTTTAATGCGCTCGCCTTCCCTTATATCTATGCCCAAGGCTATATTTTTAAGGTCGTCGCGTTCTTTAAGATATTTTGAAAAATCATTAAAAAGAGCGAGGGGCAGATTATCCACGCAATAAAAACCGAAATCGCCGAAGATCTTAAGCGCCTGCGTTTTGCCCGCGCCTGAGATACCCGTGATTATAAAAAATTTTCCTTTCTTATTTAACTCCATTTCTCTTTCCTTTCATCTTATCTAAAAGTCTTTTGTTAAACTCTTTTGCGGAGCTTATGCCCTGCCCTTTAAGCCTTTGGTTTAAAGCGGCGACTTCTATTAAAACAGCTAAGTTTCTGCCCGGGGTAACGGGAATGGTTAAAGAATTAACCTCCGCCCCTAAAATTGTAGTTTTTTGCTGTTCTATGCCCACTCTGTCTATTGTCCCCGTCGGGGCCACAAGGTTAACTTCCATTTCTATTGTCGTAGATTCTATGGAAGAGCCGACGCCGAAAAGAAGTTCTATATCCAAAATGCCAAGGCCGCGTACTTCCATATAATGCTGGAGCATAGGCGGGCAGGAACCGACCAGAACATGGCCGCGGCGGCGCTGGACTTCCACCACATCGTCGGCAACAAGTATATGCCCGCGTTTGATAAGCTCTAAAGCGCATTCGCTTTTGCCTATACCCGCGTCGCCGCGGATTAAAACGCCTAAGCCCGACACCTTTACCAAAACGCCGTGTATGTGCGTACGGGGAGAGATGCAGTCATCTAAATAGGCAATAAGTTCCGAAACAAAGGTTGAAGTATCAAGGCTGGTAGTTAAAAGAGGAACATCTTTTTCTTTACACGCCTGACGAATGGCGGGCAAAACTTTCATTCCCGCGGTAACTATTACGCAGGGGACGCTGTCGCTTTCCACCATTTTTTTAAAGTTTTCTTTAAGCGCGTCGTAAGGCAGTTTTGCGCAAAAGGCATATTCCCCGCGGCCGATAATTTGTATTATTTCCGCGCGGTAATTTTCCAAATGACCGTCAAGCGCAAGGCCCGGACGGTTTACCGTTGCTTTGGTAATTTCCCTGTTAAGGTTCTTTTTGCCGCAGAGCAGCTGAAGGCTTAATTCTTTACCTTTAGCCTCAAGCAGCTGCTCTACGGTTATTATGCGGGCAAATTCTGGCACGGGACACCTTTTATTTGGCTGCTTTTATCGGCTGGATAAGCCCGTAAGTGCCGTCCAATCTCTTAAAGATAAGATTAATCTGTTTGGATTCTTCGTCAAGGAACATCCAAAAGGTATAGCCGAGCCTTTCCATTTCGTAGGCGGCGTCTTCCGGATTCATGGGGAGGACTTCCACCTGCTTAATGACGGAAAATTTAACGTCGTTTTGCGGGGCAAATACCGCGCCGTAATAAGAGGCAAGGTCTTCCTTTTGCAATTTCTTGCTTTGTACGGCTTTGCCTTTATTTTTCTTTATCTGCGCTTCAATTTTTAATATTGTTCCGTCTATGGCTTTATACAAATCTTCTTCTATGGATTTTGCCGTAAATTTCTTTTTACTCGCGTGGACGGTAAGTTCGGCGCGCTGGTTTATTTTTCTGTCAACGGTTAAAACGATTTCCGCCCAGGCTTCATCCCCGAAAAACTTATCAAGTTTATCAGCTTTTGACTGGCAGTATTCTTTTATGGCCTCTGTAAGTTTAATATTTTTAGCTGTGATTTTGAGTTTCATAACATCCTCCAAATTTACCCTTCGGGTAACCCCGTCTGGTAATTAAATCATTTGTTAGCTGGGCTGTCAACCAATCCCGTCATCGCCTGCGGCGGGAGAGCCGTATACGGTCGCGCGCCGCATAATATACGGGCAAACCGCGCAACTTTTGCCTTAAAGACAAAAGTTTTACAACGTTAATAATGTTATATTATCGTACACGTACGTAAATTTTGCAAGGGGTAAACAAAAATTTATTTGTTTTTTTCATCGGCTGAGGTGATTGCTTGTAAAAGTTCTTCTTTTTTATCGCGCTTTTCTGCGGAGGCGAAAGATAATAAAAATAAAGGGAAAATAAATTTCTTTATAAAATCATTCCATTAAAATATTTAACGCGGCCTTTTTTATTTCTATTTCAAAGGTATCTTTGCCCTGCTTAGGCTCGCCGTCAATATGATAGTAGAATGTCCCGCGGCAATGCACAAGGGCCTTTTGGACCTTTATTGTCTTGGTAACTTTTATGGGGGAAAAATCCTGTACAAAAAAATTGGGGAGGCTTAAAAGCAATCTTATCGGGTTGGCGTTTTGAACGATAACCATATCCAAATAACCGTCGGTAAGGCTGGCTTGCGGCGCAATTTTAAAATTGCTGCCGTACTGGCGCCCGTTTGCAAAAACCAACGTGAGCGGCGTGCAGCTTAAAAATTGACCGTCGTCAAGTTTAACTTCCAAATATTTAGGCGTATATTTTATAACTTCGTTAAAACCTATCTTAAAATAAGGCCACATGCCGCGTGCGCCTGTTTTGCCCTGCTCGTCAAATTTATGCGCGATATCGGCTTCTATGCCAAGGCCAGCTAAATTTACAAAATATTCCCCCTGTGCCATGCCGACATCGCAAAGCACTGGTTTAGAGTTTTTAATATTTTCAAGAGCAAGGTCAAAATTACCAAGAGGGCAGCCCAGCTCTCTGGCAAGGCCGTTGCCGCTGCCGCGCGCTATAACGCCAAGCGCGGTTTGCGTACCTGCTAAACTTTGCACGGCTTCGTTTATTGTGCCGTCGCCGCCTGCGACAATAACTTTTTGAACGCCGTCTTTAACCGCTTGCGCTGCCAGTTCTTTGGCGTGGTTCTTGCGCTCCGTATAAACAACCTGCGCGGAGGGAAACTTGTTTTTAACCGCACGGGCAAGCTGCGACGCGTCCGCGCCTTTGCCCGATTTGGGGTTAATTATAAACAGCATTTTGCTTATAGAATCGCCAGTCATATATATGATATACTTTATAATATTTTGAGGTATTATAATTATGAAAAGTCAGCAGGTACGCAACAGCTATTTAAATTATTTTAATAAATTGGGGCTTCCCATACTTCCTTCCAGCTCGCTTATCCCGCACGGAGATCCTACCCTTTTGTTCACTTCCGCCGGTATGGTGCAGTTTAAAGCAAATTTTTTAGGCTTAAAAAAAGACCTTAAAAACGCCACGACATCACAAAAATGTTTAAGAACTACCGATATTGATAATGTCGGCTTTACAAAAAGACATTTAACTTTTTTTGAAATGTTGGGTAATTTTTCCTTCGGCGATTATTTTAAGGCCGAAGCTATACCCTGGGCGTGGACATATCTTACCGAAGTTCTTAAGATAGATAAAAATAAACTTTATGTAAGCATTTATAAAGGCGGTATTGCGCCGCGCGACCAGGAAGCTTTTGACGCGTGGTCCAAACTTGTTGACCCTAAGAAAATTTACGAATTTGACGAGAAAGACAATTTTTGGACTATGGGACCTACAGGCCCCTGCGGGCCGTGTACGGAAATTTATTATGACTTCGGCGAAGATAAGGGCTGCCCCGAATGCGCAAAAAACGGCATTGCCTGCAACTGCGGAAGATATGTGGAAATTTGGAATTTAGTTTTTACGCAGTTCAACCGCAAAGAAGACGGAACATTAGAACTTTTACCGCAAAAAAATATTGATACGGGTATGGGCCTTGAAAGGCTTTGCATGGTTATGCAGAATGTTGATAACCCGTTTGATACCGATTTATTTACGCCCGTTATAGACCACGCCAAAAAAATACTGCGCACGGAAGGCAAAACAAAAATAGAAACTTCCACCCTGCGTATTGTGGCGGACCACACAAGGGCCGCAACCTTTTTAATTTCCGAAGGTATTTTGCCCGCAAATGACGGGCGCGGTTATATTTTGCGCCGTCTTATAAGACGCGCCGCGCGCTACGGCAAACTGCTTGGCAGAAATACGCCGTTTTTACACGAACTTGTGCCTACAATAATGGCAATTTATAAAGATATTTACCCCGAACTTTTGCCCACGGGCCTGCACGTTATGAACGCGCTTAAGGCGGAAGAAACGGCTTTCTTTAAAACCTTAAACGACGGCGAGCAAAGACTGCAGGGGCTTATCAAAAATAATCCCGCCGCTATATCGGGCGAAGAGGCTTTTAACCTTTACGAAACTTACGGCTTTCCCCTTGAACTTACAAAGGAAATCCTTGCCGAAAAGAATATAACTTTAGACGAGAAAGGTTTTTATGAAGCGCAAAAAGCCGCCAAAGAAAGTTCTAAGACTGAAATTGACGAGTTTGAAAAAGAAAAAGTGCTTGTAATGCAACAGTTGGAAAGCAAACTTTCCGCCACTGTTTTTACGGGTTATGAAACTTTAACGCAACCTGCAAAAGTGTTGGCTTTGCTGACAAAAGAATACAAGAGCGTTGATTCCCTAGACGCCAACGGTTATGCCGTTTTTGATACCACTCCCTTTTACGCGCAAAGCGGCGGGCAGGTGGGCGACATCGGCAGCATAGAAATTGACGGGAAAGAAACAGTTAAAGTTTCCGACACGCAAAAACCGCTGGAAAAACTTTATTTACATAAAATATCCGTAGTTGAGGGCAGTATTAAAAAAGGACAAACCGTTACCTTAAAAGTTGACGATATTAACCGCTTTAAAACCGCCTCCAACCACACCGCCGTCCACGTTATTAACGCCGCTTTAAGGCGCATTTTGGGCGACCAGGTGCATCAGGCCGGTTCTTATGTATCGGCCGACAAATTGAGATTTGACTATACCGTAGCCGCCGCCCCAACGCCAGAGCAGCTTTTAGCGGTGTGGAACGAAGCTAACCATATAATAGCGCAAAACCTAAAGGTGGAAACGCAGGTGCGCCCGTTGGCTGACGCTAAAGCCCTTGGCGCAACAATCCTGCTTGGGGAAACCTATGCAGACCCCGCCCGCTTTGTGCTCATAGCAAAAGAAGGTTTTAAAGACCCTTTAAACAGAGCAAGCCTGGAACTTTGCGGCGGCACTCATATAAAAAATACCGCTGAAATTATGACTATCCGCATACTTAAGGAAAGCGCTGTTTCCGCAGGAGTAAGACGTATTGAAGCCGTTGCGGGTTTAAGCGCGATAGATTCCCTTAAGGAAAGCGCAAATACGGCCTTAATGACCAGCAAAATTTTGAACACCACCGTACCCGAACTTGTTAAAAAGGCCGAAAGCCTTGTGGAAACGGAAAAGGAATTACGCAAAGAGATTGCGGAACTTAAACGCAAGCTTTTAAGCGGCGGGGATAAAGCCTCGCAGGAAGAGCTTACGCTTAAAAACGGCGGAAAGCTGGTGGCTTTTAACGCGGAAAATACGGAAATTAAGGAACTTAGAAACCTTTCCGATAATCTTGCCGATAAAAACCCGAGCAAGGTAATTTTGGTTGCCACAGATAAGGACGGCAAAAAATCCTTTGTGGTAAAAAGCTTTAAAGGCGGCGCAAAAGCAAACGAAGTTGCCGCCAAAATTGCCACATTGCTTAACGGACGCGGCGGCGGAAGAGAAGATTTTGCACAGGGCGGCGGCGACGCTAAGCCATGGGCGGAATTTACCGCAGCGTTAAAAGAAGTTTTATAAATAAAACGCGAAACAGCGCAAAAACGCTGTAAATTGCTTGTGGTTTGATAAGTATTTTTGTTATAATTTACATATCCGGTTTAAGTAAGTTATAAAACCGGCGGTTGTTTTTTCGTCCCTGTAAGGGAACGCGAGGAAACCGCTAGAGAGAATTTTGAGGATCGGTTGGGTGGCTGAGCGGTCAAAAGCAACGGTCTGTAAAACCGTCGGGCGTGCCCTACATAGGTTCGAATCCTATCCCAACCACTCCTCGTTTGATTTAAGTTGTAAACAGTTTTTAACCGTGCGTTGTGGTAACGTGCGGTAAATGCAGGGACACCACCCCGCAAATTAAATATGTGCGATAGGACCCGAGTCAAATCCTATAAACACACAAGGTACAAAATGAGCAAAACATATCTACCTTCCGTACAGGAAGCTGAAGCAAGCAGGAAATGGCATCATATTGATGCTTCCGGCAAAACATTAGGAAGATTGGCCACGCAATTGGCTGTTCTTCTTATGGGTAAGCACAAAAGAACTTTTACACCCCATATGGACTGCGGTGATTTTGTCGTGGTAACAAACGCGGCAAAAATCAAAGTTACCGGCAACAAACTGGAAGACAAGGTTTATTTTACCCACTCCGGTTATGCAAAAGGCGGCAAAGAAATCCCCTTCAAAAGGCAGATGGAAAATGACCCTACAAAGGTTATTGAACTTGCCGTGTTCCGCATGTTGGATAACAACAAACTCCGCGCTAAAAGAATGAAAAGACTCAGATTATTCGCGACAGAAGAACATTCTTTTGCCGATAAGGTAAATAAATAAAGGGTGAATTTTATGACAGAAACCAAACAAATTAAAACCGGAAGAAGAAAAACCTCCGTAGCCCAGGCAGAACTTGTTAAAGGTACAGGCAAGATTGTTATTAACGCCAAGCCCTTGACAGAATACTTTGTAGGCTGCCCCAGACATCAGGATACGGTTCTTTCCCCGCTCGTAGAAATTAAAGCGGAAAAAGCCTATGATGTAAAAGTTAAAGTTGTCGGCGGCGGTATTGCCTCTCAGGCAGGCGCCATTCGCCACGCTATCGCAAGATCTCTTGCGGTTTTGGGCGAAGACAACAAGAAAGCTATGAAAAAAGAAGGCTTCTTAACGAGAGACCCCAGAATGGTAGAAAGAAAGAAACCGGGTCAACCCAAAGCAAGAAGACGCTTCCAGTTCTCCAAACGTTAATCTTACGTTATGGTCAAGTTTAAAACCCCGCTTCGGCGGGGTTTTTTATTTGGCTGATTATTATCGGCGGATGATTATAATGGGGCTTTTATTTATTTAAGAACTTTTAAAAAGATTTTCTTTGTTATTATTTATTGCTTCATAGTCGTATAACCCGTAAGTTTTCCCTTCCATTTTTACAACTTGCAAAAAACAATAAATACCCATGGTAAAAGATTTTTGTTTTTTGCGGCGAACAAGTAAAAATATAGGATACGGCAAAGCTTACGGGTTATATACACTCCAAATCAGCAAAAATAATAGCAAAAGGGATAATGACGGCAAAAAACAATAGGATATAAGGCCAAATAGTGCCAAACTCTTGCGGAGGTGTTTTAATTACAACCAAAACAAAACGCGGCGGTTGATACGCTTTATAAACGTTCAAAATCACCTTAAACACACAGCAATTGGGGTTAAACAAAGAAGAATACAATAGGAAGATACGGCAGATTAAAGGCAGCGGGCGGAGGGCGAGGTAAAGAGAAAAGGGCATAATTAAACCCCGCCGATACCGTCAGCGGGGTTTACTTTGTGGTGTTATGCTTCATCTTTACTGCCTCCCCCCAAAAGAAGAGGAGGACTTCCCTCCATAAGGCAAGGCCCAAACTGCTTTTACGGGCCGCCTTTCCTTGTAAATCTTATACATAGTATATGCGCGCGCAAACAAAAATCAACCCCCGCAGTTGCCTTTATACGGTCTTTTTTGTTATTCTTTAATAAATACGTCGTAAAAACAGGTTAAAAAAGGTGATAATATGTTAAAGAAATTTCTTGCGCTCTCCTTGCTTTTGCTCCTTGGAAGTTTTTGTTTTGCAGATACCGTAACCGTTTACCACACCAGCGATACTCACGGCTTTTATTTTCCCCGCCTTGTTGACGGCAAAAACACGGGCGGCTTTGCAACGCTGGCTAATCTTATTAAAAAAGAATCTAACCCTTACCTGCTCTTGGACAGCGGGGATTTTTCCTCCGGCACCGCTGAGGCTAAAGAAACAAAAGGCGCGGCCTCGGTAGAATTTTTAAATAAACTTAAATACAATGCCGTAACCATAGGCAATCACGAAGGCGACTTTAAGGAAGACGCCATGCTTGCCAACATCCAAAACCTCAGGCCCGACGTGCTTGCGCTTAATATGTTTGATAAAAAACTGGGCTCATATCCGCAAAACGTAAAAACCCATGCCGTATATAATATTGAGGGTAAAAAGATAGTTGTAATAGGCATAGCAAAAGACCCTAATCCTGATTTTAAGAGGATAAAAACATCGGGCGCGAGAAAGAAACTTAAAAAAGTAATGCACGAGATTAAACCTCTTAACCCCGACGCCGTTATCATTATAATCCACGATTCTATAGCCGATGACAAGCACGAAACCACCACCAGACCCGACCAAATTATCAAAGGCATTGAAGGCATTAACCTTGTTTTGGGTGGACACGCGCATAAGATAATCCCCAACAGAATTATAGACGGCGTTACTTTTGTGGAAAGCGGCTCTGAAATGCGCGGCGTAAGCAAGATAGATTTAGAATTTAACGAAAAAACACATAAGCTTGAAGGCATACAATCGCAATATATCCCGCTTGACGTTGATAAAATAGGCGAGGACCCCGACGTTAAAGCTTTTGCCGAAACCAAGCGGAACAAAGAACTTGAAACCGTAATAGGAACGGCGGAAGAAAAATTGTATAAAGACAGCCCGGACCTTTCAAAAGGCATAGACTCCCCCTTGGGTAATTTGTTTTCGGACCTGCTTAAACAGCAGACAAAGGCCGACATCGGACTGCAAAACACGGGCGGCGTGCGCGTGGATATACCTAAAGGGCCGATAACGAAGAGGGTTATTTCCGAAGCTTTCCCTTTCCCTAACAAGACGATGATTGTGAAAGTTAACGGAAACTTTATTAAGAAAATGGTTTTAAAATCGCTCACGGCGGAAAGAAGTTTGTTCCAATACTCGGGCGTAGAAGTTGTTTATAAATATAAAAACAACAGGCCCGAACTTTTAAGCCTTAAGATTAACGGGCAGCCGATTGATAAAGACAGAATGTATACAGTTGCAGTAAACGATTATATCGCTATGGGTAATTCCGAAGGATATATGTTTAAAAAAGTGCAGGACAAAACTGTCTTTGACAACAGAATGATGAGCGAAATTTTTATAGACTTTCTGGCGGCTAATCCGCAAGGCGTGCGTGCGCCCGAAGCGGGAAGGATAAAAAAAGTTCAATAACAGATGAAAAAATTACTTTTGCTTGCTCTTATCTGCGCGGGTTTTACGGCCTGCGCAGATAAAAAGAATGTCTCTCTGACAATCTTCCATACCAACGATATTCAGGGTTTTTACTGGGACAGAAACTACGCCGAAAACGATAATAAACTTTCGGGCGGTTTTGCCGTGCTTAAAAATATGCTTGCCGCAAGGCAGGAAGACTATCTGCTTTTTGACAGCGGGGACACATTTTCCGGCACGCAGGAAGGCCAGCTGGGCAAACTGGAAGGCGCAATAAAAATAATGAATCGTGTGGGATATTCCGCGGCAACTTTAAGCGCGGCGGATTTTGCTTTGGGCTGGGATTTGATTGAGCCCGCTTTGACAAAGGCAGAGTTTCCCATAGTAATTTCCAATATAGAAAAGAAAGACGGCACGCCTTTAAAAAACACCAAGAAGTTTGTAATTATAAAAAAAGACAATTTAAAAATTGCGGTGCTTGGCGTTGTGTCCAAAGGGGACTTTCCCGCCGTACAGCGTACCGCAGATTTACAGGTAGCCGACGAAATTGAAAGTATCAAAAATCTTCTGCCGCAGCTTAGGGAAAAGAATGTAAATTTTATAATTCTCTTAAGCAGTTTAGGGCTTGAAGTGGAATCAGAAGAGCCCAGAACTGACGAAAAAAACATAGCGGAAGAAATCCCCGAAATTAACCTTATTTTAGGCGGCAATGCAGAACTTTCCGCAGAGGCTTCCGAACAAATCGCAAAAACTTTTATCACCCGCTCCGCGCCTATGTTAAGCGAAATAGCGAAAACAACCGTTACTTTTAATAAAAATAATATGGTTGCGGGATATAAAGACGAAACCGTGGTGCTGGACGAGGCCGCCTTCGGCAAAGACGCGCCCGTGCAGGAACTTATTGACCAGGCAAGAAACGCGGTAAAGAAAATAACGGGCAGAAAAATAACCGCTCTTAAGGCCGACATGGATAATGCTTCCGACAGGCCGTCCTTTTTGGGTTCTTTTACGGCGCAATGCATACGGCGCTGGGGCCATACCGACATAGGCATAATAAACTCCGACGCTTTTGTAACAGGCCTTAAGCAGGGCCCGCTGACTGAGGTGGATTTGCAAAACTCCGTGCCGTATAACGACAGAGTAATGTTTTTAAAAATGCGCGGCGACGAGTTTAGAAACGCGCTTGAATACAGCCTTGAGGCCAAAAATAACTGGCCGCAAAGCGCGGGCTTAAGCGTTGTATATAATCCCAAAGAACCTTTGGGCAAGAAAATTAAAAAGATTTCCGTTAACGGCGAGCCGCTTGTAGACGGCGCGCTTTACAGCATTTCCGCCTCGGACCATATTGTTGCGGGCGGCTTCGGGCATGACGAGTTTTTAAATGTATTTGAATTTAAAAATACGGACAGGACCGTGCGCGATATTATGCGCTGGTGCTTTTATATGGATAAAAATTTACAATCAGCCAAACCCGACAGCTGGAAAGAACTTAAATAATGTCCTTTATCAAACCCCTTAAACTGGGCGGCTTTACCTGCCCCAATAACCTTGTTCTCGCGCCGATGGCGGGGATAACGGACGCGCCTTTCAGGATTATGTGTCTTAAGGGCGGGGCGGGGCTTGTTTGCGCGGAAATGGTTAGCGCAAGCGCTTTAAAATATTCCAATGCCAAAAGCGTAAGAATGCTTGAGGTAGATAAAAAAGAACACCCTGTTTCTATGCAGGTATTCGGCGGGGACGCGCAAACCATTGCGGAAGCCTGCCGCCTTGCGCAGGAAAGCGGAGCTGATATTATTGATATAAACGCGGGGTGCCCCGTAAAAAAAGTTAATAAGGCGGGCGCGGGCTGCGTGCTTATGAAAGACCCGCAAAAGATAGCGCAGATTGTAAGCGCGGCGGTAAAAAGCGTAAATATTCCCGTTACTTTAAAAACGCGCGTTTCCCTTAACAGAACAGATATTTTGGCCCCGCTGCTTGCAAGAATAGCGCAGGATAACGGAGCCGCCGCCATAACGCTGCACGCAAGGGCAGCCGTAGACGTGCACAGCGGCGCGGCTAATCTTAACGCGCTGGAAGACGCTTGTAAGGCCGTAACGATACCCGTTATAGGCAATGGCGGCGTGATTGACGCGCAAAGCGCAAAAGCTATGTTTGAAACAGGCGTAAGCGGCGTTATGATAGGCCGCGGCGCGATAGGGAATCCTTTTATATTTACGGAAATAATACAAACTTTAGGCGGAGGGGAAACAAGCCCGCTTACGCCTGCGCAAAAAGTGGCCCTGTTCAGGCAACTGGTAGAAGAAAATGTGCGTTTTTACGGCGAAAGGACAGGCGTGTGCCGCAGCAAAAAAACCGTAGGATACTGGATTAAAGGCTTTAAAGATTCTTCCGCGGTAAGAGAAAAGTTTGTCCGCGCCATTACGCTTAAAGAAGCTATGGACGCTTTAGAAATTTTATCCGAATAAAATATTAATAATTAATATAATTAGTTATGGCCGAAACACCCTTAATGAAGCAGTATTCCCAAATTAAGAGCCAGAATCCAAATATTCTGTTGTTCTTCCGCCTTGGCGACTTTTACGAAATGTTCAGCGAAGACGCAAAAGAAGCAAGCAAAATTCTGGGCCTTACGCTTACAGCGCGCGCAGACACTCCCATGTGCGGCGTGCCTTTCCATTCGGCAAATACTTATATAGCAAAGCTTTTAAAAGCGGGCAGAAAGGTGGCTATTTGCGAGCAAACCTCCTCCGTCGCCGACCCCAAAACAAAACTTTTTGAACGTAAAATTATCCGCATTATAACCCCGGGCACCGTGCTGGAAGAAGCTATGCTGGACGCAAAAGCCTCCAATTATTTAGTTTCCGTTCAGGCCGACGCTCACGGCTGGGGCCTGGCGTGTTTGGAAGCCTCCACGGGAGATTTTTGGATAACGCAAAATAAAGAAGATGACGCTTTTATCGCGCTGGCCGATTTGCTGGGCAGTATTAACCCTGCGGAAATTTTGGCCTCAAAAGAAACTTTGGTAAAGATAAAAACAAAAATTATGCTGCCGCAGGAAGTTACTTTATCTTCCCGCGCCGATACTGTTGATTTAAATAATATCCCGGAAACATGGCCCGCAATTTTGCAGGAAACTCCCTTAGCCCTAAAAGCCGCTATTGCGTGCGTGCGTTATGTAAGCGCGACCAATGCCGATTTTAAAGAATACTTTACGCCTTTTTATAAAGAAATTACAGATTATTTACAGCTGGACAGCAGTGCGGTAAATACGCTTGAAATTGTAGCCAGCCAGACGGGCGGACGCAAAAATACGCTTTGGGGGATACTTGATTATACGCAAACCCCTATGGCCTCGCGCCTGCTTAAAGAATGGCTGCTGCGCCCGCTTTTGGATATACAAGAAATTGCGCAAAGACAAACTTGTGTGGAAAACCTTATGCAAAACGAAGCGGCGCGCGACCGCCTGGCGCTTTTGCTTAAAGACCTTTGCGACATAGAGCGTATTATGAGCCGCGTCGCCGCAGGCAGCGCAACGCCGCGCGATTTAGCGGGCTTAAGAAGCTCGCTTTTACTTACCGAAAAATTTGAAGAATGGTTTGCCGCCTATCCGCAATTACTGCCGCAACTTAAAGAAGTTTTTGATGCTAATGCAACGGGCTTAAAAGAAGTTTCCGCCCTGCTGTTTGCGGCTATAAACGAAAACCCTCCTTTAAAACAATCAGACGGCGGAATTATAAGAAAAGGCTATAACGCCGAACTTGACGAGTTAAACGAACTTAAGGACCATGCAGACCGCGCCCTTGCCGATATTGCCGCAAGAGAAAAAGAAAGGACGGGCATACCCACTTTAAAGGTAGGGTACAACAGCGTATTCGGTTATTATATAGAAGTTTCAAAAGGGCAGGCCAATAAGGTGCCATACGACTATGTGCGCAAGCAAACTTTAACCAACGGCGAGCGTTTTATAACAGAAGAATTAAAAGAGTTGGAAAAGAAAATACTTTCCGCGCAGGATAAATCTTTAAGAATAGAACTGACTTTATTTGAAGAAATTAAAAGATACCTTTACCATAAAATCGACCTGTTAAAAAGCACGGCAAAAGCTTTGGCGCAGGCGGATTGTTTTTACAGCTTTGCCATTGCCGCGCTTAACGGCAATTATATTAAACCGACAATTTTAAACGCGGGCGAAAGCCTGCTTATAGAAAAAGGCCGCCACCCCGTTGTAGAGCAAAATATACCTGCGGGCAGCTTTGTGCCAAACGATGTTTTTCTCGGCGGGCAGGGGCCGCAGATTATGATGATAACAGGCCCGAATATGGGCGGCAAAAGCGTTTACTTAAAGCAAACGGCTTTACTTACCGTTATGGCGCAGGCGGGAAGTTTTGTACCCGCAAAAACTGCGCAGATACCTCTTACCGATAAAATTTTAACGCGCATAGGCGCGCAGGACGCTTTAAGTTTAGGCCAGTCCACTTTTATGGTGGAGATGAGGGAAACCGCCCACATTCTTGCCAGCGCCACGCCCGCAACTTTAGTGCTTTTAGACGAGGTTGGCAGGGGAACATCTACCTTTGACGGTATTTCCATAGCGTGGGCCATTGCGGAATATTTATATAAGCCGCACGGCGCGGGGCCTAAAGTTCTTTTTGCCACCCACTATTTTGAACTTACCGAACTGGAGGCTAAGTACGATAAAATAAAAAACTTTCACGTTGCGGTAAGCGAATATAAAACGCCCGAGGGCGAAAGTAAATTAAACTTTTTGTTTGAGGTCCGCCCCGGCGCGGCCGATAAATCTTACGGCATACACGTGGCGCAAATAGCGGGCCTGCCCAAAAGCTGTATACTGCGCGCCACAAAAATACTTAAAGACTTGGGCGAGAAGGAAAGTACGGGTATAGTTAAAAAAGAAGCGCAGGGCCCTGATTTATTTTCCAGCCCGATACTGGAAGAATTAAAAATGGTGGAAACAGATAAAATTACACCGCTGCAAGCCATACAAATATTGGCTGAGTGGAAGAAGAGGCTGCAATGACAACCATTAAACTTTTAGATTCTAAAACAGCAAGTAAAATTGCCGCGGGCGAAGTTATTGAACGCCCCGCGGGCGTGCTTAAAGAACTGATAGAAAACAGCCTTGACGCGGGCGCGGACGCGATAAATATTGATATAGAAAACGCGGGCAAAAAGCTTATCCGCGTTAATGACAACGGCGGCGGCATTGCGCCGGAAGAACTGCCCGTTGCCGTACTGCGCCACACCACCAGCAAAATTACCGTTTTTGAAGATTTAGATAAATTAAACACCTTCGGCTTTCGCGGAGAGGCTTTATATTCCGTATCCGCCATAAGCAAACTTACAATTTCCTCCTGCCGCGAGGGCAAAGCGGGCAGAATAATTGTGGAGGGCGGCAAAGCCTCCCCCGTAACCGAAGCGCCTGCCATACAAGGCACCACGGTGGAAGTAAGAGATTTGTTTTTTAATACGCCCGCCAGACTTAAATTTTTAAAGTCCGACGCGGTTGAACGCTCCCACCTGCTGCGCTGCGCGGAAGAAGCCGCAATGGCTAACCCGCAGGCCGCCTTTAATATAAAAACCGACAATACCAAAGTTTATGCCTTGCCCGCGCAAAAAGAAGGGCAGGAAGGTCTGCGCAAAAGACTGGCAAAGATACTTGGCGAAGAACTTGTAAAAGATTTGATTTGCATAGAAGATGAGCAATATGGCTTAAAGGCCTTTATTTCACCCGCAGACAAGCTTTGCGCGGCAAGGGATAACCAGTTCTTCTTTATCAACAAAAGACCCGTAAACTGCAAAATATTGCAACAGGCTTTATTTAAAGCGTATCAGCCTTACCGCGCGAAAGATAAATTCCCCGCCGCAGTAATATTTTTAACCCTGCCGCCAGATGAATTTGACGTTAACATACACCCGCAGAAGAGGGACATAAAATTTGCAGATGAAGGCGGCGTGTTTAATTTTATTTACCGCAAGCTTTCCGCCTGTATTTTGGAGCAGGGGCAAAGCGCGCAAATAGTTTTACCGACGGCAGCCGCGCCCGCAACGCCGAAAGCGCAGACGCAAGACCCGCAAACGGAAATACCCGTGCCGCAGCCAAGCAGTTTTTCGCCAGAGGCTTTAAGTATGCTGCTTAATACCGAACCCGCGCAAAATAAAAACCTTTTTGAGGCACGCGACTTTGAAGAGCCTAAACGCTATAATGTAACCCCTTCGCAGACTGAGCAGAAAATAATTTACCCGCAGAATACTCAAGCCGAGGCGCAGGACGATTATCAAACGCAGACAAAGCAGGCGGGCGAACCTTTGTGGTGGACTCCGCCTTATAACTATTTGGGGCAGCTGCACCACAGCTATTTGGTTTTTGAAAACCCGCTGGGCCTTGTGCTTGTGGACCAGCACGCCGCGCAGGAAAGAGTTTACTTTGAAGAATATATGGATATGCTGGAAAAAGGGTCCATAAAAGTACAGCCTTTAATGTTCCCCGTCAGCGTGGAAGTTTCCGCCTCCGCCGCGGAAAGCATTATAGCCTGGCAGGATATTTTGCAATACGCGGGTTTTGAACTTTCCCGCTTTTCCGCCCGCACGATACTTGTTAATACCGTTCCCGCGCTGCTTAAATTTGACGAAAATTCCTTAAAAGAATTTATAGCGCAGCTGGCAAATGTACTGGGCAACCCCGCAAAATCAAGCAATGATTTAAAGTATAAACTTATCTCCACAATGGCCTGCAAAAAGTCAATTAAGGCGGGCGAGAAACTGGAGAAAACTCAGGCCGACGCTCTTATGCAAAACCTTAAAAAATGCAAAGACGGCCTGCATTGCCCGCACGGCAGACCGACGGTAATAACTTTGGAAACGAAGGAAATTACAAAAAGATTCGGCAGAACTTCCGACATATAAAAAAGCCCCGTTTAAAGCGGGGCCTTTTTATTTATACCTGTTAAATTTTATTTTTTGGAAAACTTTTTTATTAAAGCTTCTTCCGCCATGGCGGGCATAACATCTTTAAGTTTTCCGCCAAGGCTGTAGGCTTCCCGCACCATTGAAGAGGTAAGATAGGTATATTTTGCGCTGGGCATTAAAAAGACTGTTTCCATCTCGTTATACAAAGCGCGGTTGGTGTGGGCCAGCTGGAATTCGTACTCAAAGTCGCTTACGGCGCGTAATCCTCTTATAGCTACTTTAGCGTCGTTAGCGCGCATAAAATCCACAAGCAAACCTTCAAAGCTTGTAACCTGAACGTTTTTTATGTCTTTTGTGCATTCTTTTAAGTGTTCAATGCGTTCCTGCACGCTGAAAATGGGTTTCTTGCTTTGGTTTATTAAAACCGCGACGATAACATTATCAAACATAAAGCTTGCGCGCTTAATAATATCCAAATGTCCGTTGGTAACTGGGTCAAAAGTGCCGGGGTATACTGCCGTGTTTTTCATAAATACCTCTCTAACTTTATTATAATAATTCTATGAACAAAAATCCCTTTTCTGATGAATTATATTTAAAAAGAACCAAAGAAACGCAAAGCGATGTGCGCGGGGAATATTTTAGGGACCAGACTAAAATTATACACTCGCAGCCGTTTAGAAGGCTTAAAAGCAAGACGCAAGTTTTTGCCGCGCCCGATAACGACCATATCTGCACGCGTATAGAACACGTGCTGCACGTTGCCACCATTGCCGTAAGCGTTTGTAAGGGATTAAACAGAACGGGCAACTGGCAGCTTAACGAAGAACTTGCCTACGCCATAGGCCTTGCGCACGATTTGGGCCACGCGCCGTTTGGGCACGAGGGAGAAAGGGCCTTGGCAAAAAAAATTGCGCCCGCGCCTTTTATGCACGAACTTAACGGTTACCGCGTTGTGGAACATCTTGCAAATTACGGCGAGGGTTTAAATTTAACTTACGCCGTTAAAGACGGCATTATCTGCCATTGCGGGGAAGATTTTAATAATAATGCTTTAAAACCCGCCACTGTACCAAACGATTTGGAAACCATAAAAGACAGAAAACATTTGCCCTCCACCTACGAAGGCTGCATTGTGCGCCTTGCCGATAAAATTGCCTATTTGGGCCGTGATATAGAAGACGCCGTGCGCGAACATATAATAACGCACTCGCAGGTGCCGCTTACGCTGCAAAAAGAACTGGGCAAAAATAACGGTGAGATTATTAATACTCTTGTTATGGATTTGACGGAGAATTCTAAAGATAAAGATTATATAGGCTTTTCCAACGCGAAGTTTGAACTTATGGTAGAGCTTAAAAACTTTAACTACAAACATATCTACGGGCATCCTTCCCTTACGGAACAAAGAAGCGTGTTGCAAAAAGCCGTCGGCGAATTGTTTGATTATTATATGGAACTTTTTGCTAAGCACGGGCTTGAGGGCGGATACCAAAAAGAGCAAAAAGAAACCGCGCAGGGTTTTGGCAGATACATAAACGCGATGAAAGGCGTGTATAAAAAAGACGGCGTTTATCCGCAGCAGATTATTACGGATTATATTGCGGGTATGACGGATTCCTTTGCGCTGGGCTGCATTGAAACCGCTTTAAAATATCAAATTAAATTTTAGATTTAAGGACTTTTTTGAAGAAAGGATAATACAAATCGTCTTTAAGGGGATATTGTATTTCCCCCCTGCGGGATTTAGATGTAAATTTAACGGGGGCGTCTTCTATAACGGCAATCGGCGTTTGCTCTTTGCCCTCCCCCATCATAAGGCCTGCCGACGCAGCGAGAGTATCTGCAATATCAACTAAAGTCATTTTTAATTTACGCCCGTAAATATCTTTTTTACCCCTGTAATCTTTGACGCCGCAAAAACCGCTGTACGCCACCGCCGCCGTTATAATACCCGCTCTCAAGGGCAGTATCATGCTATCGGTAAGAATAATGCCCAACTTTTTAACGCCGTATATTTTGCAAAGTTCTTTGCGTAGTTTCTCCGCGGTTTTATAACTGTCTTTGGGGAGTAAAGCCAGCTGACCTTTTATATTTGACTCGTCTATGCCCGCGTTTGTCATAACCATACCGTCTTTGATTGTAAAATAGCAAAGAGCGGTTTTTAGGGCGAAGGAACTTTCCTTTTTTATAAGTTTTTCTTTATCTTTAAGCGGCGCGGTGCGGCCCTCCCAAAGGCCCGCCACTTTTGAGGACACTGCAATAATGCTGCCCTCTTTTACCGACGGTAAATGCTCCGCTATAAAAGCAGGCAGGTTTTGGCAGGTTTCAAAAACTTTTGTTTTTACGGGAGTTATCTTCATATTAAAAAGGCTCTACAAAACGGCTGAAGACGCGGTTAGCCATATATTTACCTTCTTCGCTAAGGCGCAATCTGCCGTTAATTAATTCCAGCAAACCTTCGTCTATAAGTTTATTAAAATCTTTGGCAAAGACTTCCTGCATTTCCTGCGTGGGCAATATGCCTTCCATCATTCTCAGGCCCAGCAAAATACTTTCGCCCATTTTAGCTTTGCCCTCCAGCGTTTCGCTGAATTTTACGGGGTTTTGCCCGCGCATTACGCAGGCTATATATTCTTCCAAATCATTGGTATTTTGGCGGCGTTCGCCGTCTATGTATGCGGCGGCGGCAACGCCAAGGCCTATATAAGGCCCGTTTTGCCAATAGTTAATATTGTGCAAACACTCAAACCCCGGCTTGGAGTAATTGGAAATTTCGTACTGCTCGTATCCGCAAAGCGCAAGATATTTTGCGGCGTGTTCCAGCATTTTGCGGCATAAGTCATCGTCGGTTTGATAACCGTCTTCGTAAAGTTTTGTCCCTTCCTCCACCTGTAAGCCATAGACGGAAATATGGCGCGGATTAAGGTTAACAACCTCCTGCACGGTATACTCAAAATCGGCAAGGGTTTGCTGCGGAAGCGCGGCAATAATATCTATGTTTATATTGTCAAAATATTTTGAGGCAAGTTCGTAAGATTCAAAAAACTGTTCGCGCGTATGCGCACGTCCGATAAGTTTTAAGTGTTCCGCGCAGGTGGTTTGCATACCAATGCTAAGACGGGTAACGCCAAAAGCTTTAAGATATTTAAGTTTTTCTTCGGTAATACTTTCAGGATTACATTCAAATGTAACTTCCGATAATCTGCGGGTATCGCCAAACACTCTGCTGATACCTTTAAATAAAGTATCCATTTCCCTGACGGGTAACAGACTTGGCGTTCCGCCGCCGATATAAAGCGTTTGCGGCTTAGGCAGGTCTTTGTAAAACGCAGCCTCTTTAATCACACACTGAATATAGGGCTGCATAAAATCTTCCGACTGCGCGTAAGAAATAAAATCGCAGTAATTGCATTTGGAAACGCAAAAAGGAATATGTATATATAAACCCTGCTGCATAATTATTTACCTGCTTTAAAATCAAGATAGGCCTGCATAAAAGCGTCTAAATCCCCGTCCATAACGCCCTGGATATTGGAGGTTTCGTAACCTGTTCTTAAATCTTTAACAAGCTGGTACGGCATAAACACATAGGAGCGGATTTGGTGGCCCCAGGCTATATCGCCCTTTTCGCCGTAGTGGCGTTCCATCTCGGAGCGTTTTTTATCCATCTCAAGTTCGTAAAGTTTTGCCTTTAACATCTTTAAGGCGCGCGTTTTATTTTGCAGCTGGGACCGTTCCACCTGACACGCAACAACTATGCCCGTTGGCTTGTGGGTTATTCTGACGGCCGTTTCCACCTTATTTACGTTTTGCCCGCCCGCGCCGCCGCTGCGGCAGGTGGTAACTTCTATATCTTTTTCCGCTATTTCTATGTTGATATCGTCTTCAATATCGGGCAGCACGTCCAAGGAGGCAAAGGAAGTATGACGGCGGCTGTTGGCGTCAAAAGGAGAAATGCGGACAAGGCGGTGAACGCCGTTTTCCGACTTTAAAAAGCCGTAAGCATAAGGCCCTTCTATAAAAAGCGTAACGTTTTTTATGCCTGCTTCTTCGCCCGCAAGCACGTCGGTAACGGTTACTTTAAAATTATGTTCCTGCGCCCAGCGCGTGTACATTCTTAAAAGCATATCGGCCCAGTCGCACGATTCTGTACCGCCCGCGCCCGCGTGTATGCTTACTATGGCGTTAAGCTTATCGTTAGGGTGGGAGAGTTTGGTTTTGAACTCAACGGCTTTTAAATTTTCGTCTAAATTTTTAAGCGAGGCAAAGGCCGCTTCCAGCTCCGCGTTATCCTGCATATCAAGCGCGAGTTCAAAAAGAGTTTTATTATCTTCCAGCGCGCGGGAAAGGGCGGAGTGAGTATCTATATCGGTTTTTAAGGAATCAATTTCTTTTGAAACAAGTTTGGCGTTATTGGAGTCATTCCAAAAAGCGGGGTCCGCGCTTAAAGATTCCTTTTCTTTAAGCTGCTGTTTTTTTTGCTCTATATTCTGTATTTTATATATCTTCGCCAGACGGGCGGAAATATCTTCTATACTGTTTTCTATTTCTTTAGGTTCAATCATATTCTTTTGAGTTTATAAATACCAGCGTAAAAATAAAAACGGTTAATGTTATGCCCGCGCAGATATAGGCAAAAATATCGCCGTAAAGCGTATAAAAAGTTTTTGCCGTGCGCGGCTGAAAGTAAAAATTAAGAAGAGCTGTTTCTTTCTTATCAAGCTTGGTTTGAAATTTTATCTTACCCAGACTGTCCACCCACGCGGATACGCCCGTGGTGGTGGAGCGCAATACGGGACGGCGGTTTTCCACCGCGCGGAAGACATTTACGCGTAAATGCTGATAGGCCGCCGCAGTATCCAAAAACCAACCGTCATTAGAAAGGTTAACAAAAAACTGCGCTCCGTTTAAAGCCTGCTTGCGCCATATTGAGGGGAAGATAGATTCAAAACAAATCTGCGTGCCTATGGTAAATGTTTTTGTGCGGCCGTATTCATCGTCAAGAGTAAGATAAAAAACTTTACCGGGGTCTTTGCCTTCCGTAAAATCGCCCGTGAGGCTGGTAATATTATATTGAGTGTAAAGCGGTTTAAGCAGGGTGCGGAAAGGCAAAAATTCCCCGAACGGAACAAGTTTATTTTTGTGATAGGAATCTTTAAGCCCCGTCAGGTCAAATAAACCCGCGGCGACATAAGCCGCTCCGTCCGCCTCCTGCTCGTAAGAGCCGCTTATCTGCAGCGCGCCCGTGCGGGCGGAAAGGCGTGTTAGGAAAGAGGAATAGGCTTCATCTTGAAAACTGCCAGGATAAGAACTTTCGGGCCAGATTATAAGATTAACTTTTTTACCGTTAAGGTCTTGCACCTGCTCGGCAATCATATAGGTTACGTCTTCGTTATAACCCGCAAGCAGTGTGGCGTGGGTATCCGTCTGCATAAGCGCAACAGCCAGCTTTTGCGGATTGGACTGGGCAAGGCCCTCGTATGTTTTAATTGTTTTAACGCCGTAAGAATAGAATAATACAAGCAGAGCGACGGGCAGAACAAAGTATATAATTCTTGCGAAGCTGCATCTTTTGCCGGAGATATACGCCATACAAAAGCCAAAAAACGCTATTGCAAAACTTACGCCGTACGCGCCCGTAACCGAGCTTATTTGTATTAAAGGCTGGTTGGCATATTGCGTATAACCCAGCACAAACCACGGAAAGCCCATATATTTATAGGCGACAAACTGATGCGCCAGTTCCCACGCTACCCACGCGCAAGCCGCAGTAAGCGGGAACAGCCACTTAACTTTTTTAAGGAAATGCACAGTTAAAGAAAACAGTCCGAATTGCAAAGCAAGCGTTATTGAAAGGCCCGTTACCGCGCCGCCTGCCAGAACAGCCTCCTGCGTCCCTGCCTGCACGGTAGGATATATCCAGTAAAGGATAATAAGATAAAAAAATGACCCCGTTGCCATACCGTAAAACCAGCTTAACAACGCGCTTTTTATATTAAGCAAAGCTATGCCGAAGGGTATAAAAGCAATAAAAGCAAAAAGGGGATAGGTGCGCTGTAAGTAACTTTCGCCCAATAAAGCGGCTGTTAAAACAATACAGGCGGCAAGAACAAAACCGTTAAAAACATCGGTTATAAAAATAAGCCACCAAGGTTTCTTTTTGACCGTCGGCATTACGGGGCCGACGTCGGGGCAGTCAAAAGCGTCTACTTTAAATTTTTCTTTACTGTCGGAGGATTGTTTTTCTGCGGGCGCTTTAGCGGCAACAGGGGCGGAACTTTCAAATTCTTTTTGCACGCGCGCTAAGACGGATTCGTCCGTATTGTCCGCAGGTAAAGGTTCCTGCGGCTGCAGGTAAGGGTCAAAAGCGTCTGCGGCCTCTTCATTTTGCGCCGCATCCTCCGCCGTCTTAGCAACGGAAGAGGATGAGGTTTGTTTTTTAAATATATTTTTAAAGTTTATTTTCCGCAACATTTTTTATATTTTTTACCGCTGCCGCAGGGGCAAAGGTCGTTGCGGCCTATTTTATGAGGCCCGTCCTGCCCTGATTCTTCCTCGTTCTGCGCGCGGCCTTCCTGCGCCGCGGGCTGCACGCTGCGTTTAGGCGGCAGCTGCAAGCGGAAGATATATTCAACAAAAAGATCTCTTACCTTTGTCATCATAGTTTGATACAGAGAGAAAGATTCCTTTTGATATTCTATAAGCGGGTCTTTTTGCCCGTAGGCGCGCAAACCGACGCTCTTTTGTACCTGGTCCAATTCGTAAAGATGCTGTTTCCAGCTTTGGTCTAAAAGCTGCAAGAGAAGCATACTTTCAATTTCGCCGAAGTTAATTGTCTGCTCTTCAAAATATTTGGCTCTGTTTGAATAAGCCGTTTTGACTGCCGTAATAACTTCCTCAAGCAATTCTTTTTTGCTCTTACCCTGCACACTTTCGGGCGAGAAAGTTATATCAACCGTAAAGATACGTTTTAAATAAGTGTTAAGACTTGCAAAGTCGGAAGACTGCGGGTGGCGTTCGTTATAGAATTTAAAGAACACTTCTTCCGCGGTTTCTTCTAACATCTGCTCTATGCGTTCGGTAAAGTTTGCGCCGTCTAAGATTGCGTTTCTTAAACCATATACCGCCGTGCGCTGCTGGTTCATAACTTTATCATAGTCCAAAAGGTGTTTTCTTATATCAAAGTTATGGCCTTCCACGCGGCGTTGCGCGCCTTCTATCTGCTTGGAAATTAAGCGCGATTCAATAGCTTCGCCTTCTTCCATACCCAAACGCGTCATTATGCCTGCAATACGTTCGCTGCCGAAAAGGCGCATAAGTTCGTCGTCAAGCGCGACAAAGAAGCGGCTGGAGCCTTTATCACCCTGTCTGGCGCAGCGTCCGCGCAGCTGGTTATCAATACGTCTGCTTTCGTGACGTTCCGTACCGATTACGGTAAGCCCGCCGTTTTGCGCTACAAATTCCTGCTCTTCTTTATCACAAGGATTGCCGCCCAAGACGATATCGGTACCGCGGCCTGCCATATTTGTGGCTATGGTTACCGCGCCTTTGCGGCCCGCCTGACTGATTATTTGGGCTTCCATTTCGTGATATTTAGCGTTTAAAACTTTATGCGGTATACCTTTGCTTCTTAATATAGTTGAAAGGTGTTCCGACTTTTCTATGGAGCGCGTACCGACGAGTACGGGCTGGCCCTTTTTCCAAAGGCCTTCCACTTCCGCTATAACGGCGGCAAATTTTTCCTTTTCCGTTTTGTAAACAAGGTCGGGATAGTCTGTTCTTAAGCAGGGTTTGTTGGAAGGGATTTCCACAACGTCTAACTTATAAATGGTCCAAAATTCATTGGCTTCCGTCATAGCCGTACCCGTCATACCCGAAAGCTTTGTGTAAAGCTTAAAGAAATTCTGGAAGGTAATTGTGGCTAAGGTTTGGTTTTCTTCCTTAATGGGCATGTGCTCTTTGGCTTCAACCGCCTGGTGCAAGCCGTCGGACCATCTTCTGCCCGGCATAAGGCGTCCCGTAAATTCGTCCACTATCACAATTTCACCGTCTTTTACTACATAATGCACATCGCGTTCGTAAAGGTGGTGGGCGCGTAAAGCCTGATTAATGTGGTGTACCCATTCGGACTCAACATCGTTATAAATATTGGGTATGCCAAGCATTTTTTCAGCCTTGGCGACGCCTTGGTCGGTAAGGGAAACGGTGTGGTTTTTTTCGTCTATTAAAGCGTCAAAACCCACGGAAAGGTCTTCGCCCGCGTATTTGGCGTTAACTTCGTCCTTTTCCGTAACTTTACGGATTTTGAGCGAAGGTATCATGCGGTTGACTATAAAATATTTGTCCGTCTTTTGGTCGGACGGGCCCGAGATGATAAGCGGAGTTCTGGCTTCGTCTATCAAAATGGAGTCTACTTCGTCCACTATACAATAGTTAAGTTTGCGCTGCACTCTGTCCTGCGCGCGGATAACCATATTATCGCGCAGATAATCAAAACCGAGTTCGTTATTGGTTACATAGGTAATATCTTTAAGGTACATCTCGCGGCGTTCGGCATTATCCATATCATGGTTGATATAGCCGACGGTCAAACCTAAAAATTCGTGGATAGGCCCCATCCATTCCCTGTCACGTTTGGCAAGGTAGTCGTTAACGGTAACTACGTGTACGCCTTTGCCCGTTAAACCGTTAAGATAGGAGGGAAGAGTGGCAACTAAGGTTTTACCTTCACCTGTTCTCATTTCCGATATTTTGCCGCTGTGTAATACCATGCCGCCAAGCAGCTGCACGTCGTAGTGTTTTAAGCCTATAACGCGTTTTGCGGCTTCGCGCACGGTGGCAAAGGCCTCTGGCAGGATAGAGTCAAGCGTTTCGCCTTTTGCAAGTCTTTCTTTAAACTCAACGGTTTTATTTTTAAGAGCTTCGTCGCTTAAAGCTGAATATTGCGCGTCATAAGAGTTGATTTTGTCTACTATGGGTTGAAGGGGTTTTAATTCGCGTTCGCTTTTTGTCCCTAAAACTTTGTCAATTATATAAGTTAACATATTACCTCTTTCTTGTTTGAATAAAACCGCAGGTTTAAATAAACTACTTTTACATTAAAGCATTTTTTACGTCTGACAGGCTATTACTTTACAAGGGCCTGCTGACGGTGAAACGGGGAGAGCTGCCTTAAGTTTTTGATTATGGCGGGCATTACGGAAAGGACTAAATCCACCTCTTCCTTTGTGCTGGCCTTGCTTAAGGAGAATCTTATAGAGCCGTGCGCGAACTGAAACGGCACGCCCATAGCCCTAAGCACATGCGACGGCTCCAAAGAGCCTGACGTGCAGGCAGAGCCTGAAGAAGCGCAGATGCCGTGTTCGTTTAAGAACATAAGTATAGATTCGCCTTCTATATAACC
>CAZBCE010000001.1:35334-58495 GCA_964490555.1 uncultured Elusimicrobium sp.
TGGGCGGAGAAAGACATCATATCCACATCAGCCGCTTTAACGTCAACTTCTATCTTGCCGACGGCCTGAACTGCGTCGGTGTGCATTAAAGCGCCGTGCTGATGCGCGATTTTTGCAATTTCCGCTATCGGGAAAATTGTACCCGTTTCGCTGTTGGCCCACATTACGGAAACCAAAGCCGTGTTATCGTCTATAAGCTTTTTGTAGCTTTCCATATCAAAACGGCCAAAGCTGTCCACGCCTATAAAATCCACCTTATAACCTTTGGAGGCAAGCAATTTAAAAGGCTCAAGTATCGCGGGGTGTTCCACCGCAGAGGTTATTATGTGCTTTTTATCGGGGTAGCTGTTAATTGCGGAGTGCACGGCGGCGCTGTCGCCTTCTGTACCGCCCGACGTAAATACAACTTCCGCAGGCATTGCATTGATAAGCGCGGATACCTGCCTTCTGGCGTTTTCTATAACTTTTTTATTGCTGCCGCCAAAGGTATGTATGCTGCTGGCATTGCCGTAATTTTCCGTAAAATACGGAGTCATAGCCTCCAGCACTTCGGGTAAAGTGCGGGTGGTGGCATTATTATCAAAGTAAGTTACCTTCATGCCTGTTCAACCTCTAAGGAAGGATCTATCTTCTCTTTCAAAACCTTTTCTATAAAAGATTTTATGGTAAATTTGGCGTTCATACAGCCGCCGCACATACCAAGCATTTTTATCTTTACGGTATTGCCGCTGATATCAACAAGTTCCGCGCTGCCGCCGTCAAGGTTAAGCTTGGGTTTAATTTCTTCGTTTAAAACTTTTTCCACAAGTTTAATCTTTTCCACTATTGTAAGCGAAGCAAACGGTTTGGGTTTGGACGCGCCGGGAATCTCGCACGATAAAACTCTGTCTAAAATTTCCTGTATTTTGCCTTTACACTGGCCGCAGGCGCCGCCCGCTTTGGTAAAGTGGGTAACGTCGTCTACCGTGGTAAGTTTGTTGGTGTGTATGGCTTTTATAATTGTTTCTTCGCTTACGTTAAAGCATTTGCAAACAATATGGGCTGAGGGGTCTTCCTCAAACACAACGGGCTTGCCGCCGTCACGGTAGCTTTTAATTGCAGCTTCCAAAGCTTCCATACCCATAACGGAGCAGTGCATTTTTTCTTCGGGCAGGTTGCCGAGCTCTTTCGCTATATCCTGATTGGTTATCGCGGCGGCCTGTTCTAAAGTTTTGCCTTTTGCCATTTCCGTAAGAATTGAAGAGGATGCTATTGCGCTTGCGCAGCCGAAGGTTTGAAATTTGATATCTGTAATTGTTTCGGTCGCTTTATCTACTTTAATTGTAAGCTTTAATGCATCTCCGCAGACAAGACTGCCAACCTGGCCCGTGCCGTCTGCATTAGGAACTTCCCCCGCGTTGCGCGGATTTTTGAAGTGGTCCATCACTTTATCTGTGTAATCCCACATAATTATCTCCGATATTAACTACCTTTATTATACTAATTAAGCCCTGTGCGGCGCAGAAACAAAAACCCCCGCCACAGGCGAGGGTCTTATTTCAAAAAATTGATTGTTACCTTGCTGCAGTTCTAAAGAAGTTGCCTCTTGTCTTGCCCGCAAGTGTCGGCGTACCTATCATCTTATCGGCCACAAGCAGAATATCCTTTTGCCCGGAGGTATAAACACCCTCCGCCTCGCCAAAGATATCTCCGCGGCGCAATACGCCCAAATTACCGTGAGAGTTAATTTGTACTTCCAACTTGATATTGCCGTTGTAAGAATCTATTAAGAGGTCATTCTTATCTATATTAAATTGCATGGGGAACTTTGGGTTGACCACGCGTTTAATGGCTATGGGTACATCGGCCTCGTTCTTTACTACTATCGCGCAGGAAACATTTGTAGCTTCCGCCGTCTGAAGAAGCCTGTCGGCCACTTCTACCTTACCCGCAAGGGAAAACCCTTTTACGGCTTTGCCGGAGGTTACTGCCCAGCCGCCAAAACCAAGGACTACGATTGTAGTTGCTATTACAAATTTTCTCATACTTAAATTATACCTTATTTATAACACTCTTAACAGTTTTTCGGCCGTTTAAGAGAGAAAAAGGGCCTTTGCCCGTACCTGCGGCAAAAGCCCTTTAATAAAACTATTTTTTGTATTCCAAAAAGCCCCAAACTACGGAAGAGCTTACCCAGCCCTTTGTGCCGTCGTCATCTTCCACCTGATACCAGGCGCCCTGCTTTTTAATGAACTTTAAAGAAAATCCTTTTTCCACAACCCAAGCTACCGATGCCTTGGAGCTGGGGGCGGTTCTTACATTAGCGTCTGTTTTGGCGGAAAGACCAGGGGTTTTGTCCAATAAATCTTTATGTATCCAGCCTCTGAATCCTTCAAAATCTTTAACTTCCACCCATTGTTTATCTTTGCTTACGCCAAGCATTTCAACGGGGGTATACTTCCAAACTTTAAACTTAACCGCGCACCTTGCGCTGGCGCATTTTCTGACGTTGGCTTCCTTAACGCCTACGCTGGCGTATTTTGCTGCGGCATTCGCGCTGACGGCGAAAAAAACTGCAAATAAAGCGATTGTAATTTTAATTATATTCTTCATTATAATTATCCTCTGTACCTCTGAATTACCAAACCCGATAAAAAAAGTATATCATATTTTTCGGTTTTATCAAGAGGATTTTGCTGCCTAAGCCGCGCGCGGCGCAAAGCTGCGGCGCTGCCGTCCGCTTTCCTTGCATCCTCTATAAATGATATGATAAATAAAAAAGGAAGAGGTGTCAAAATGGAAAAACAGATAATAGCCCTTTTACAGAAAGTCCGCCCCGCGCTTCAGGCTGACGGCGGAGATGTGGAGTTTGTATCTTTTGACGAAGCGACGGGTATTGTTAAAGTGAAGCTTCAGGGCGCGTGCGGTTCCTGCCCGATGGCTACTATGACTTTAAAACACGGTATTGAAAGATATTTAAAAGAAGCAATGCCGCAGATAACAGCCGTAGAAAAAATTTAAAATGCCCGTTATAGATTTGCATGCACATACAAAATATTCCGACGGTACCACTACCCCGGCAGAAGTTGTGCATGCATATCTTACGCGCGGCGTTACGATGATGTCCGTAACGGACCACGATACTACCGAAGCGACAGAGCAAGCCAAACAAAAAGCCCAAAACGCGGGAATAATCTTTATAAACGGCGTAGAAATAAGCACCCGCGAACACGACCATTTACATATATTAGGTTACAACATAGACCTGCAAAATAAACCCTTGCAGGATTTTCTTGCCTCCAACAGAGAAAAAAGAAATACCAGAATTAAAACCATAATAGCCCAGCTTTCGCAAAGCGGCGTGGATATAACGGAAGACGATGTATTCCTCCTTGTGCGCAATGTGGCCTCCCGCGCGCATGTTGCCGACGCGCTTAAAAATAAAGGCATCGTGCCTACACGGCAGGAAGGCTTCAGAAAGTTTTTAATCCCAGGTAAAGCGGGTTATGTGCCTTCAACGGGAGAGGCGGCGACAGACGTAATAAAAGCCATAAAAAACGCAGGCGGGCTTGCCTTTATAGCGCACCCCGGTATTGTTAAAGACTGCTGGGACTTTCCCAAGTGGATAACGGCGGGATTGGACGGAATAGAAGTTTATTATCCCTCACACTCTTTTGACCTGCGCCAAGACTTGCTTATGCTAGCCAAAAAATATAATTTGTTGGTATCTGCGGGTTCCGACCACCACGGCAGCAAAAGCGGAAGAGATAACACCCCCGGCATGGAAGTGCCGCAGGAAGTTGTTGATAATCTTAAAAGAGCATTTGGCATACAATAATTTATGCTTCTTATAGCGCACAGGGGCGCAAGCGCCTATTTTAAGGAAAATACCATTGAAGCCTTTAAAGGCGCGCTGGCGCTTGGGGCAAAATACTTTGAAACTGATGTGCAACTTTCCAAAGACGGGCAGCTTGTAATTTACCACGATTATATTTTGAAAGAAACAAAACAACCAATAAAAAACCTTTCCGCCGCGCAACTTGCCCGTTACGAAGTGCCGCTTTTAAGCGATGTTCTTTCTTTACTCGGCAAAGAAATAAACCTTAATCTAGAAATTAAAAACGACGATAATATTTACCCTGCCATAGAAGAAAAACTTATAAAACTTTTAAACACCGATAAAAACGCACACAAGGAAAGACTTTTAATTTCTTCCTTTGATTTACCTTGTTTAAAACGCGTGCGCGCTTTAGATAAAAAAATAAAAATAGGCCGCCTTACCCGCGCGTTTAATATAAAAGAAGCCTTAGACCTAAATGCCTTCAGCGTTAATATAAGCGCGGCGCGCGTTAACAAAAAAATTATTGAAGCCTGCCACGCGCACGATATAAAAGTTTTAGTTTACACCGTTAATGACGACGAACAGGCAAAAGCTTTGGGAAAGATTGGAGCAGACGGAATATTTTCCGACAGGCCTGATATTTTGCTTAAGAATTTTTGGAGTATAGGGCTTACGGTTTAAGTTTTTATAAGAAAAGAAGAACATAAAAAACCCCGCTGTTTAAATAAGCGGGGCTTTTTTATTTATACGGAAAGATTAATATTCTTCGTCCGAACTATCGCCGCTGTCAGAGGAAGAGGCGGCTTCCGCATCGCCTGAGTCTGTACTTTCTGCGGGGGCGCTTTCCGCCGCGTAAGTATCGGGCTTAATTCTTTTGGGCTTATTCCACAAGCGCTTGGTTTGGGAATAATCGTCGCTCTTCGGGTCGTCGGTAACAACCTGATTATATTCGTCAAAGGTGTAGGTGCCTTTGTCGGGCATTACCTGAAAAATGTAATTGGATTCCACTAAAGGGGCTTCCGCTCTGCGCTCTTTTTGCGCTTCTTTTGCCACGTCAAGCGCGCGGTCAACCTCGCTTTGCGTAACGGAGGGAGAAGTCCCCGCGTTGACGTCCTGCGGGACGGGCTGGGCTTCAAGCTCCGCTATTTGCTGGGCAAAGCTTTTGGAGCCTCCGTTGGAGGTAATTCCATAGCAGCCGGTAAGAACAAGAGTTAAAACGGTTAAAATTAAAAGTTGTTTCATTTTACTTTCCTCTCTGCTGATATTACTATATTTTCCAGCAAACACGCCAGCGTAACAGGGCCGACGCCGCCCGGAACGGGCGATATGCTGCAAATTTCTTTTATATTATCAAAATCAGCGTCGCCGCAAAAGATGCCGTTCTCGTCCTGATTTGTGCCTACGTCAATGACTATTGTACCTTTTTTTAGCATTTCCTTCTTAATGAAGCGCGCACGGCCCGTGGCGGAAATTACAATATCGCTTTCTTTTAAAATATCGGCAATATTTTCCGTTTTGGTATGGCATAAGGTAACTGTGGCGTTTTTACAGGTAAGCATTTTGGCAAGCGGACTGCCCACCGTATTGCTGCGGCCAAGCATTGCAACTTTTTTACCGCTTAAGGGGATATTATGGAACTCTAATAATCTTATAACAGCCAAAGCGCAGCAGGAAACAAAAGTATCTAAGGCTAAAACATTCTCCCAGCTTTTGCACATAAACAGGCGGCCCATACTTATAAGGCCGGAACCGTCTATATCCTGCGCGGGGTTTAAAAACGGTGCAATATCTAAATTATTTAAAGCGGGCGGTAAAGGACGCGGGATTAAAACGGCGTCAACCGTTTCGTCCTGCGACACCTGCCTGACTATACTAAAAAACTCTTCTGCGGAAGTATGTTCGTCCACTTCGCGTATCTCGGCGGCAATGCCCAGTTTGCGGGCGGCATCAGCTTCTTTATTTAAATACAAAAAGCCCGCATAATCCCCGCGCCAAGAAATACCTACAAGCTTTGGGGCGCGCCCTATTTTTTGCGCGCAAGCGCCGACGCGCACAGAAAGACCTGCGCGTATTTGGGCGGATAGAGTTTTGCCTTCTAAGATTTGAGTCATAATGGAAATTTTATAAAATTTTTGGCGCGCGCGGGCGAAAAGCTTGCGTAAAACCGTCTATTTTAAGCAAAAAGTTTTATAGTAAAGTAAGGCTATAAGCGTTTTACTGTCCCTTATTTTACCTTTCTTTACCAACTCCATTGCTTTATCAAAAGAGAGTTTTTTGGTATTTACAAATTCGTCTTCATCAGGATTTGTTTTACCCAAAGTTAAACCCGTGGCTATAAAAATATGCAAGATTTCGTCGGAGAAAGCGACGGAAGGGCAAAAATCTAAAAGTTTTGTCATCTTTGCCGCGCGGTAACCTGTTTCTTCCGCCAGTTCGGCCTTGGCGCAGGCAAGCGGGGTTTGGCGCGGTTTAAGTTTACCTGCGGGCAATTCTAAGGTTACGGTTTTTATGGGGTAGCGGTATTGCTCCACAAATATTATGGAGCCGTCTTCGGCAATAGGCAAAATTGCGCTGGCGCCGGGGTGGACAGTATATGCTCTGGTTGAGGTTTTGCCGTTGATAAGTCTTACGGTATCTTCGTTAAAGCCTATGACTCCCTTATAGATTTTTTTGCTTTTGATTTTGCGTTCAACTAATTTACTATAATGTGTAGACATAGAAGCCCCCGAAGCCTTGTTTTTACTTGCTATAATAATTTTAACTTTTTAGGCAGCAAATTAAAATGACAGAATTTATACACTTGCACAACCACACCGAATATTCCCTGTTAGACGGCATGATACGCATTGCCGGTCACGGCCCTTCCGACTTTTTAAAAGATTTGGCAAAGAATAAAATTAAAGCTATGGCTATGACGGACCACGGTAATATGTACGGCGCGGTGGAGTTTTATAAAAACACCCGCGAAGTGGGCGTAAAACCTATAGTGGGCTGCGAATTTTATACAACACCGCATAAATATAATGTTATAGATAAGAACAATGCCAAGTATAATCACATCACACTTTTAAGCACCAATCTTGACGGCTACAATAATTTGATGAAGTTAAACTCCGCCGCGTGGGTGGACGGGTTTTACTATCACCCCAGAATAGATTTTGATTTATTAAAAGAACATAAAACGGGCCTTATAGCCCTGTCGGGCTGCCTTAAAGGCGAACTGGCGCAAACCGCGCTTAACCAAGGGCTTGAAGCCGCAATAACCGTTGCCAAAAGATATGAAGATATGCTGGGCAAGGGTAATTACTATATAGAAATTATGGACCACGGCATACCAGAAGAGCAGGCCGCACTTAAAGTGCTTTTGGAAGTGTCTAAAAAAACGGGTATTCCGCTTGTCGCCACCAATGACTGCCACTACGAAAAACGTGAGGACTGGCAGGCGCACGATATACATATGTGCATAGCAATGGGCAAAACCTTAGACGACCCAAACCGTCTTAAAATGACTACGCACGAACTTTATTTTAAAACGCCCGAAGAAATGGCAAAGCTTTTTGACTATGCGCCCGACGCCATAAAAAACACTTTGGAAATTGCGGAAAAGTGTAACCTTGAATTTAAAAAAGAAGGTTTTGTTTTGCCCAAGTTTGATATTCCCGCCGAATTTGCCACGCAGGAAGATTACCTTAAACACCTTTGCGTTATAGGCCTTAAGAAAAAACTTAAAACGGAAAATATCCCGCAGGACTATATGGAAAGGCTGGACTTTGAATTAAAAGTAATATCTTCTATGGGTTTTGCGTGTTACTTTTTGATTGTGGCGGACTTTATAGGATACGCCAGAGCAAATGATATCCCCGTCGGGCCGGGCAGAGGCTCGGGCGCAGGATCCATAGTGGCGTACAGTATGGATATCACGCGCGTTGACCCTATTGTAAACAAACTGCTTTTTGAAAGATTTTTAAACCCCGACCGTATAAGTATGCCTGACTTGGATATTGACTTTTCCGACGCGGGACGCGAACGCGTCATAGAATATATGCGCGATAAATACGGCAATAAAAACGTGGCGCAGATAATAACCTTCGGCACGATGAAAGCCAAACTTGCGCTAAGAGATACCGCGCGCGTTATGGGCTTTACACCGCAGGATACAAACCGCATAGCAAAGCTTATCCCTGACGCTTTGGACACAACGCTGACAAGCGCAATAGAACAGGTGCCAGAAATTAAAAGCGAGATTGCAAAAGACCCTAAAGTAAAACAGCTTTTTGAATATGCCACAAAGATAGAAGGCCTAAAACGCCAGACGGGCGTGCACGCCGCAGGCATACTTGTTACAAGGGAAGAAATTACAAAATATACCCCGCTGGCAAAAGGCTCGCGCGATGTTATTACCACGCAGTTTGAAGGCGAAACTTTGGTTGATATGGGCCTTTTGAAGATAGACTTTTTGGGACTTAGGACCTTAACCGTTATAGACAATACCATAAAACTTATTAAAGAACTGCGCGGCATTGACCTTGATATACAAACAATACCTTTAGACGATAAAAAAACTTATAACCTTTTAGCCGCTGCGCAGACAACCTGTATATTCCAGTTAGAAAGCGGCGGCATGAAAGACCTTGTAAAAAGACTCTGCCCAGAACAGTTCAGCGATATTTCCGCCCTTGTGGCTCTTTACCGCCCCGGCCCGATGCAGAGCGGTATGTTGGACAGTTTTGTTAAGCGCAAACACGGGACGGAAAAAATATCCGTAGAGCATAAACTTTTAGAGCCTATCTTAAGAGAAACTTACGGCACTATGATTTATCAGGAACAAATCATGGAAACCGCAAAAGTATTAAGCGGCTTTACCCCCGGCGAAGCCGATACCCTGCGTAAAGCTATGGGTAAGAAGAAGTTAGAGATAATGGAAAAATTCCGCGCTAAATTTATTTCGGGCGGAGCAAAAAACGGCGTAAGCGAAAAAGTTGCGACAAAAATATTTGACCAGATGGCAAAATTCGCAGAATACGGTTTTAATAAATCCCACTCCGTGGCTTACGCGCTGGTGGCGTATCAGACGGCTTACCTTAAAGCTAACTTCCCCATAGAATTTATGTGCTCCGCGCTTACAAACGAAATAGGCCACAATGCCATAGGCTCTATGGATAAGGAAAATAAAATTGTTACCTATCTGGAAGAATCCCGCAAGATGGGCTTTGAAATTTTACCGCCCGATATACAACATTCAATGTTTAACTTCAGCGTGGAAAAAACAACAGACGGAAAAGAAGGCATACGCTTTGGCCTTACAGCCATAAAGAACGTGGGGGAAGAAGCCTGCAAAACAATAGTTAAAGAGCGCAAGAATAACGGGCCGTTTAAAGACCTTTTGGATTTTTGCGTAAGGATAGATTTATCGCAGGCCAATAAAAAAACTTTGGAATCTTTCGCGCTTGCGGGCGTGTTTGACAGTCTTTACCCAAATCTCCCCCCGCAGGAAGCGCGCGCGCAGGCTATGGCGGATATTGAGCCTGTCGTCGCGCACGCTCAGCAGATACAGCAGGAGAAAGAAGGCGCAAGCCAAAGCTTGTTTGGGGAAGATATTATAGATATAGCAGCCTCGTCCGGGCCTGTTTTACAAAAAGCAAAACCGTATTCTAAAGCCGAACTTTTAAATAATGAAAGGGAAGTTTTGGGTTTATATCTTTCGGGCCACCCGCTTGCAAAATACTCGCGCCATTTAAGCAAACTGGCGGGCAACACAATATCGCAGATTCAGGATAATCCGACAAAAGGCCGCGTGCAGGTGGCAGGCATAATATCACGCATAAAAAAACGCCAGACGAAAAATAAAGATAACTGGGCGCAGCTTACTTTGGAAGACGAATCGCAGTCAATTACCGCAAACGCTTTCAGCCGCGTATGGGCGGAGATTGCAAGTAAAATAGACATTAACCAAGCCGTAATAATAAGCGGGGAGATTAGAGGCGATGAACTTTCCGCAAAGCCCGAGATTACAATAAATTCAGTTGAACCTATTTTAAATGCCGTTTCCCGCAAAGCAAAACGCCTTGTAATTGATTTGCCCTCAAATGTAACACAGGAGCAGCTTATGCGCTTAAACAGCCTTTTAGGCGCGGCCAGAGGCGTTTGCGAGGTTTACTTCAGGCTGGAAGAAAAAGACGGCGAAAAAACCTGCATAAGAACGCCCAAGCAAATAAATATACATACCGCGCTTATAACTTTTATAGAAGAAACCTTCGGCAGAGAAGCTTGGGATTTTGACTGATAAGCCGCCAAAAACCATTAAAATAGTCCTACGAGGGAGAGCCGTAAAAATGAGGCCGAAAAACTCCGTCTTAAATTACGACTAGAAAGCCCTTGCATATATTAAAAATATTTATTAGACTTTTCTCATCGGGCTACGGCCCTTATTCTAAGCAGGAGAAAAACCATGGCAGAAAAAGTTCTTAAAGTAGGTGTAGAACGCGAAGAAGGTTTTCTTTACTACATTGACAAAGACGGTGATGTCTCCAGAGTTCAAATGGCTCGCGGCGGCAAAAAAGGCGGCAAACCCAAAAAAGTCGCAAAAGCCGGCGTAAAAAAAGAAAAAGGATATCTCTATTTCTTAGACAAGAAAGGTGATGTCTCCAGAGCCAAAATGGTTAATGCCAAATAAGCGTTAAGCCACTGATTTAAAAACCCTCTTAAGCAATTAAGAGGGTTTTTTATTTGCAGCTTTTAAAACGTAAAAAAATCTGCGCGCTCCTTTAGCGGAGCAGGCCCGCAATCTGTTGGGCAAAAGAGGCGGTGGGGAAAGCCATTAAAAGAAATAAGAAAAAAGTTTTAACCATAAACCCTCGCATATATTTATGCCTATAAAGTAACTTTTAAAGGTTAAAAAATCAAGACCCGTTTAAGACCCAAAAAAATTCCGCCGTTAAAGGGCGGAATTTTGTTTTAAGCAAAAATATGATTTGTTTTTATTTTAAATAAGCTATCTGGTGAACTTCGCCCCAGCCCAAACCGTTGTTAACGTCGTCCATTGTTACGGCTTTAAGGTGCATGGAGATGGCGCCGTTTGTGCCGGAAGCATCCGGAAGATGAAAGCTTACTTTTATTGTGCCTTCAAGCGGCTCGGCCTTTTCTTTGGGAGTAACCAGAACAAGTATATAATCTTTTTCTGCTTTAAAATTAAACTTAAAGTCGTATCTGTTATATCCTGTTGCAAAGAAATATTTTTCCTGATTGAGAACTACTTGTTTGCCCTGCGGGATTGCTATTTTAAAACTTATCGGCTGACCGTGAAACGGCATAAGGCTTATGGAAGAGCCCGTCTTGTATTCTATATTCTTTACGGTTGTGTCGGGGAAAGGCTGCTTGGCGGCTTGCGCGGCTTTCCATTCTCTTTCCAAGGTTGCGGCAACCTGCTTGGCCATAGGGTTGCTTTTATCTTTCAAAAGCCCCGGAATGGTGTCGGGGGTTAATAATTGTGCAAAAACAGGTGATGCAAAAACTGCAAGTACGGACAAGAGTAATATCTTTTTCATTTTATTTTAATCTCCTTTTAAATACTTACACTTAAATTTTAACGTTTAAACAGGCTGCCCGCAAGGGTGAAAGGACCCAGACGCCATATCTTTTGGGCCCATAAAAAAACCCGCCGCGTTTTAAGGCGGCGGGCTTTATTATATTAAAATCTTTTATTTGACTGTACCTAACTTGTAAACTTCACCCCAGCCTAAGCCGTCGTTTACATCGTCTATTGTAACAGCTCTTAAGGCAAGGTCAAGAGAGTCTTCGCTGAGCACCACGCGGGCTTCTGCCGTGGGGATAAGCTCTTCTTTTTGCGGTAAAGGTGAAACTATAACTTTAAGCTGATTTTTTTCATTTAAAGAAAAGTCAAATTTATAGCTGTAATTGCTGTAAGCTATATAAAATGTAACCGTTTTTCTGACAAGATTAATGGTTTTTGTTGAAGCGGGGAAAACCGCTATAAGCGTTTTGCCTTCTAAAGCGGCAAGGTCTATAACCTGTCCGTATTTATAGTTTACGGTTTTTTCAATAACATCCTGCTTGGTCTTTGCGGCGGCGGGAGCTGCTGCCTTGTCCGCCAGAACTGCACCTACTTTAACGGCAACTTTTGTGTTGTCGGAAGGAAGCGGCTTTTCCGCAAACGAGGTTAAGGAAAGCGCGAAAACGGCTGTTAACGCAAAAGGAACGGCTTTAAATATTTTTGTCATAAATTCTCCCTGTAAAACTGACTTTATAATATCAGTATATTGTTTAAGTACATACGCCGCAAGAGCAAAAAGACCTATTTAGGCTTAGGTCTTATGACTCCTTTCTGTTCGCCTGCGTCATTGCCTGTTCTATGCCTTTTGAGAGCAGACAAGACACGGCTTCTTTAGCTTTTTGCAGAGCGGAAGAGATTAAATCCGCCTCTTGGGACGTAAATTTGGAAAGCACAAAATCTTTACCTTCAAAATAATCCGGCCGAGGGCCGATGCCTATTCTGAGGCGCGCTATATTCTGCGTGCCTGCAAGTTCAATAATATTCTTCATTCCGTTCTGCCCGCCCGCAGAGCCGTCTTTGCGCAGGCGTATGCTGCCCAAAGGTAAAGACATATCATCAAATATAACCAAAACTGCGGTATAGGGAATTTTATAAAAATTGGCAAAAGCGCTTACAGCCTGCCCCGAAAGATTCATAAAAGTTTGCGGTTTAAGAAAATAAAGCGTTTTGCCTTCGGCTTCGGTTTTGGCGCAAAGGGCTAAATCCCCGCGCCAGGGTTCAAAATCGGCATTAAAAGAACGCGCAAGCGCGTCAACAGCCATAAACCCCGCGTTATGACGGGTGTTTTGATATTGTTTGCCGGGATTGCCCAAGCCGACTATAAGAAATGTTTCTGCCATAGATGAACCTTGTTAAAAGTTTAGCATAAAAAAACAGGGCGCATTAAATATGCGCCCTGTTTTAAATGTAAGACTATTTCTTTGCTGCGGGAGCGGCTGCTGCGGCTGCGGGAGCGCCTTCCTCGTCTTTCTTGCCTTTTGTGGCGGAAAGTTCAGGCTGGGCGGCTGTAGCATCGGCTGCGGGAGCGGCGACAGGAGCAGGAGCTTCGTCTTTAGGTATGATTACGTGAACAACCATTCTGTGCGCGTCGCCCAGAATTGTAACGCCTTTAGGCGCGGCAAGGTTGGCAACTGTAACGTGGTTATCCAAATCAACATTGGTAACATCAACCGCAATATTGTGCGGGATATCGCCGGGGAGAGATTTGATTGCGACTTCTCTTAAAACGTGGTCCACGATGGCGCCGTGAGCTTTTGCAAAAGCGCATTCGCCCGTAAGAACGACGGGGACGATGGTTTCAATAGGTCTGTCCATAGAAATTCTCTGCAAGTCTACGTGTATCGGCTTATCCGTTACGACGTGGTACTGAACTTCTTTAATAATTGCAAGTTCGTTGGCGCCCGAAACGCTGATTTCCACAAGAACGTTGCTGCCCGCTTTCTGTATGGCGGCTAAATCTTTTTCCGCTAAAGAAATTGCTGTGGGGTTTTTGTCAATGCCATAGATAACGGCAGGTATCTTTTTTTGGCCTCTCAATTTGGAGAGTTCGCCTCTTACGCCTGCTTTTTCTCTGGGTTCTGCTGATATTTTAAGTTTTTCCATTTTATTACTTCCTCCGAATATTTATTCCTTTTTTTGTAAATTTTATTTGAACATCTCGCTGATAGAACTGCCGTCGTGGTTACGCTTTATGGCGTCGGCCAAAACGTGGGCGATGCTTAACACCTGTACTTTATCGCTCTGTTTGCGGTTTTCGGGCAGGGTATCGGTTATGAAAAGTTTTTCTATGGAAGAGGAATTTATTTTATCTACCCCGTCCCTTGAAAGTACGCCGTGCGTACATACGGCATAAACTTTCTTTGCGCCGTTTTCCTTAACTTTATTGGCCACTACCGATAATGTGCCTGCCGTATCAACTATATCATCTACAATAATTACGGTTTTATCTTTTACGTCTCCGATTACATTGTACACCACGGCTTCGTTGGGTTTAGGGCGGCGTTTATCAATAATAACCAACCCCGCGTCCATACGTGCCGCAAATTTGCGGGCGCGTTCCACACCGCCTACGTCGGGTGAAACCACCACTAAATCTTTTGGTTTGTCTTTAAGGAAATAGTCCAAAAATACTCCGCGCGCTCTTAAATGGTCCACGGGAATATCAAAAAAGCCCTGTATCTGGCCCGCGTGCAGGTCCATAGCCATAACTCTGTCGGCGCCCGCTTCGGTAATAAGGTTGGAAACAAGCTTAGCCGTTATGGGCACTCTGGGGCCGCTTTTTCTGTCCGCTCTGGCATAGCCGAAATAAGGTATAACAGCCGTAATGCGGCCTGCGCTTGCGCGGCGCATAGCGTCAATGGCTACAAGCAGTTCCATAAGATTTTCGTTTACGGGCGTGCAGGTGGGCTGGATTATATAGCAATCCGCGCCGCGGACGCTTTCCAATACCTGGACATCAACTTCCCCGTCGGCAAATCTGTCCACACGGAGCGCACCCAGTTCTTTGCCCAAATGCATTGCTATCTTTTCCGCCAGAGGGCGGTTAGCGTTGCATGTAAAGACTTTTAAATCCCTGGAACATTGACAACGTATCATTTTTTAATTTCCTTTTTTATTTTCAAATTTACCTGGCGCGCCCTTGCTATTGCCAAAGAGCCGGAAGGTATGTCTTCCGTTATGGTGGAGCCCGCGCCTATTTTAGCGCCGCGCTCTATCTTAACGGGAGCAACAAAATTTGTATTGGAACCTATAAAGACTTCGTCTTTAATTATGGTTTTATATTTATTTACGCCGTCGTAATTGCAGGTTATCGTGCCTGCGCCCACATTAACTTTTGCGCCCATTTCGGTATCGCCGATATAAGTAAGGTGGGGGACTTTTGAACTTTTGCCGATTACTGATTTTTTAATTTCCACAAAGTTGCCTACTTTTGCGCCTTCTTTTAAATTTGTCATCGGGCGCAGGTGGGCATAAGGCCCTACCTGGCATCCTTTCGCCACGGCGGACTCTATAACATAACAGCCGGATTTAATAATACTGTTATCTTTAATAACGCTGTTTTCTATCCAGCAGTTGGGGCCTATAAAACAATTTTTGCCTATTACGGTTTTACCGCTTATAAAAGTGTTGGGATAAACAACCGTATCTTGGCCTATCTTAACGGTTGCGTCTACATAAGTAACTTCGGGATTAATAAAAGTTACGCCTTCTGCCATAAATTTGGCGTTGATATCGGCGCGCATTATTTTTGCGGCCTCTGCCAGCTGTTCTTTGGAGTTAATGCCCATAGCTTCTTTGTAATCCTCCGCTTTAAAAACTTCCACCTTAAGCCCTTTTTGCTTTAAGAAAGTGAGGGTATCGGTAAGGTAATATTCCTTTTTAACGCCTTGCGGGCGGAGAAGTTTTAAAACGCTTATCAAATCCGCCGTGTTAAAAATGTACATACCTGAATTTATTTCTTTTATTGCGGCTGTTTTGGAGTCGGTTTCGCTTTCTTCAACAATCTTTTCAAATTCGCCTTGGGCGTTTTTTACTATGCGGCCATAACCCTTGGGATTATCTATATCAACGGTAAAAACGGTGCACGAAGCATTGGTTTTATTATGCTTGCTTATAAGGTTTTTTAAGGTAGAGGATTTAATTAACGGAGCGTCGCCCGCCAATATAAGGATTTGTCCGTATTTTTGCATAAAAGGCACGCTGTCTTTGGCGGCGGTACCGCTGCCCGTAAGCTCTTTTTGCAAAATAAAATCCACCGGCGTCTTGATACCCCAAAGCTGGAGTTTATCAGAAACTGTCTTCTGCAACAGTTCCGCGCGGTGGCCTATAAGTACGCCTATTGCGGAAGGTTTTAAAGTTTCCGCCGTTTTAAGTATGTGTGAGAGTATTTCCCCTCCGCAGATACTATGCAACGGTTTTGGCGTGTCGGACTTCATTCTTGTACCCTTTCCCCCTGCGAGGACGAGGACACAAAGATTTTTTTTGGCTACCATAATTCCCTTTACTCTTGCCGTAGAATCTATACTACTGTATTTATTATACCAAATAATTTGGGGTTATATTTCCCGCGCAAGGCAAATATCTTCCCTTGCGGAAACTATCCTGACGGGGGTTATAAGGCGCGAAAGTTTGCCGTTTTCTATATGCGCGCGGGCGAAATTGGAAAGTACGCCGCTTACGCTGCCCTCTTTTAACACCTCTTCCGCCAAAAAGTACTGCGTTGTACCCACAAGTTTTGCGGCAAAGGCGCAGCGCAGCTCCTTATCCAAAGCCCTGAGTTCGTCTGACCTGCGTTTAATCTCCTGCGGCGGTATTTGCGGCAGGGCGGCGGCAGGCGTACCGGGGCGCACTGAATAGCTGAAAACGTGCAAACCCGCAAAACCTATCCGCTTTAAAAAGTTTTTGGTAATTTCAAAATCTTCGGGCGTTTCTGTGGGGTAACCCGCGATAATATCGCAAAATACCGCAAGCGCGGGAACTTTGGATTTTATATAAGCAACGCGCTCGGCATATTCCTGCGTGGCATAACGGCGTTTCATATCTTTTAACACATTATCGCTGCCGCTTTGCAGAGGCAAATGCAGATATTCGCAGGCCTTATGCCCGCCTTTGGAAAGAACTTCTATAAATTCGTCCGTTACGGTGTTAATTTCTATTGAGGAAAAGCGTATGCGGAAATTGCCTTCAAGCGCAAAAATTTCTTTGGTAAGCGCGGCTAAATCCGCCCCCGTTTGCGGGCAAAGATAATTGCCTATGTTTATACCCGTAAGCACAATTTCTTTATAGCCGTTAGCAACAAGGTTTTTAATTTCCTGCAATACAACTGCCTTGGGTTTGGAGGTTTTTTGCGGGCGCGTATAAGGCACAATACAGTAAGAACAAAAGCAATCGCAGCCGTCTTGAATTTTTATAAAAGCGCGGGTTTTACCCTCGTGTTCTTTTACGCTCCAGTCTATCGGCTTGCCAAATAAAGCGGGGCCGATATCCATCTTAAAAATAACTTCCGCCGCTGGAAAGTTTTTTGCTATTTCATCTTTATGCGCCATAGCGTAACAACCTGTTATTATAAGACGGGCGGAGGGATTAGTTTTTTGTATACGGCGGATTTCGCGCTCTACATCTTTATCGGCATTTTTTGTAACGGTGCAGGTATTAAGCAGGCATAAATCGGCTTCTTTAAAATCGGTTATTATCTGGTGGCCTTCAAGCGAAAATTCTTCTAAAATAGCTTCGCTTTCCACTTGGTTAACACGGCAGCCGAATGTTTTTATAAATATCTTCATTGTAAAGCCGCCCAGCAAGCTGCGGTTGCGGCGGTTTCCGCGCGTAAAATATTTGTACCCAAAGACACACAGGCAAGCCCTGCCTTTTTGGCTAAAGCAACTTCGTCCTGCGTAAGGCCGCCCTCAGGCCCTATAAATATTGCCAAAGGTTCGTTTTGGGTAAAAGAGGCAAGCGCGGTGCTGATAGCCGTTTGGTGTTCGTCTTCGTAGCAGATAAGGCCTTTGTTATATTGTTTGACGGCATCTGCAAAATTAAGCGGGGCAAGAATCTGCGGGATTAAAGGCGTTTCGCACTGCTTTGCGGCAGCGGTTACAATTTGATGCCAACGCTCTTGTTTTGTTTCCCATTTTTTAAGTAAATCAGCGTCGCTGCGGGCGGAAAATACGGGCTGAAAAGCAAATACCCCCGCCTGAGTGCATTTATCAAGCAGGTCTTCCGTTGCGGGGCGGGATATGGCGCAAAAACAGAGCGTTATCTGCCTTTTGGGCAAAACGCAGGGCAAAGAGTTTTCTATCACACCGCAGGCTTGGCGGCCCGCGCAATCATTTAAAACGGCAAGGTATTTGTTACCTTTGCCGTCAAAGATTTTAAAGCGTTCCCCCGCTTTTATACGGGCTACTTTAATATGACGAGTTTCCTCTTCGCTCAATATAAAATTTGAGCCGTTTATATCCGCTAAATATTGTGGCATATATAAATTTTACTAATTTTGGAGTTTATAAAAAACAAACCGCAGCCCCTTTGAGAAGCTGCGGTAAGTTTGTACGTTAAAAAAACTATATATTGTTACAGGTATTAAGCTGCAAAATTTCAAGATAACTAAAGCGGCGCGGCTTATTTTCTTTTATCTTTTCCGTAAGTTTCTGCGCGAAAGTTTGCTTAAAAGCCTCATCTTTAGCCCAGTCTTTTTGCACTTCTATAAATTCGTCCAAGCTAATTGCTTGGCTTAATATTTGTGCGGACCAATATTCCGCCATTAAGTTTGTGCAAACTTCGGGCGTAAGCGCAGCTATTTGCTTTTTATCCTGCAATACGGGGTTGATAACAAGGCCTATGCGGTTATTGTAATAAGCCTGCATAGCCTGTTCCTTTTCCGTCAGAGGGCGGGCCTTGCCGCTTTGCGCGTATTTTTTGGCAAGTGTGACAAGTTTTTCATTTTGCTTTTCGTCGCCTATCCAGTTTTTATAAGAGGCATCAATCTGCTCGGGCGTAATATTATTCTGCTTAATTTCATTGGCCCAAAATAGCGCGTCTAAAGGTAATTCCTGCTCTTTAAGATTGTAAATCAGTTTGGATTCCAACTTTTGAAAAGCTTCAACTTCTTTTGCAAGAGCTTGGGCCTTTTCTCCCAAATTATCGGCAAGTATATATTTAACATAAGCCTCATCCGTTTCTGGGGATTTAAACTGCGCTGGATTTTTAAGCGCTTCGCGGGCGTACTTTATAATATCTTCCTTTTGCACCGCGCCCTGCGCGAACATTGCGGCGGTTTCTTCTAAAAAATCTTCCTGCTTATCGCCTTCATCAAAAAAGTATTGAGGGTAAGTCATTTGATACGCAAGCCCGTCGCCTATAGCTTTGGTAAAGTCTGCGGTCTTTTGGTCCAAACCGATACCTATATTTATAAGGCGGCTTAAGTCCCTTTTAAAAGAATATTCCTGCCAATACTTTGCGCCTATAACGCAAAGCGCAAGAACGACAAGAACGGAAAAGACAAAATAAAAATATTTTTTCATATTATATCCCCTGCAAAGTAAACTACATAAATAATAGCACAAAAAAACCCCGCGTGTTATGGCGCGGGGAACAGGAAAATAACTTTATGTTTTACGGCGGCTTGCGCTAGGCCATAAAACTAAAGAGATTTTCAAAGAAACTTTTATGGTTTTTATCCTGCCCGAAAGCTTCCGCAAGGTTTTTTATAATTTCTTTTTGCTTGCCGTTAAGCTTTTTAGGCACGTCTATGTTAAGGATAATCTTCAAATCGCCGTGCTTTGCGGGCTTACCCAAAACAGGCATACCTTCGCCCTCAAGCACAACCACGCTGCCGTGCGCGGAACCTTCGGGAATGACGGCTTTAACTTCTTCTTTCTTAATATTTTTTAACTTAAGAACTCCGCCGAGTACCGCCGTGGGATAAGATATTGTTTGCTCTAAAATCAAATCCGCCCCGTCGCGCTGGAAGACATTATGAGGCTTTACGCGCACCTCTATATACAAATCTCCGTAGCCGCCGTCATTATTGCCGATGTCCCCGCCGTTAGGCACGCGCAAAACAATACCGTCGCGCACCCCTTGCGGTATTTTTACCGTCATAGAGGTTCTTGTTTTTTCTCTGCCGCTGCCATGACATTCCCTGCAAGGTTTTTCCAAAATAGTGCCTTGTCCGCCGCAGTCGGGGCAGGATTGCCGCATAGAAAAAAAGCCTTGGCTAAACTGCACAACGCCGCTGCCTCTGCAAGTGGGGCAAGTGCGGCGGGAAGAACCTTCCTGCGCGCCTGTGCCGTGGCAAACAGAGCAAGTATCCACGCGGGCGTAAGAAATTGTTTGCTCGGTGCCTTCAAAGGCTTCTTCTAGGGTAACTTCCGCCCTTTGTTTTAAATCATTACCGCGCTGCGCCGTTCTTCTGCGCGCGCCGCCGCCGCCAAAACTTCCGCCGAACATATCGCCGAAGACGGAACTGAAAACATCTTCAAACCCGCCAAAACCTTCCGTATTAAAACCGCCGCCCATATTAAGGCCTTCCTGCCCGTAGTTATCGTACATTTGTCTTTTTTGCGGGTCTGAAAGCACTTCAAAGGCTTCGTTAACTTTTTTAAATTGTTCCTCCGCATCGGCGTTGCCGGGGTTGCGGTCGGGGTGATACTTCATCGCCATTTTGCGGTAGGCGGATTTAAGTTCCGCTTCGCTTGCGTCGCGCGTTACGCCGAGGGTGCTGTAAAAATCTTCTTTCTGTTTAGCCATAAAATCCGTGTTCCTCATCTATCAAGTTTCCCCTGCCCCTAAAAATTAAGGGCAGGGGAAGATAACTAAAACGCGTTGCTTATTTATCTACAACTTCCGCTTCTACTACGTCGTCTTTTTTGGCTTCGCCCTGCGGCTTTGCCCCTTCTGCCTGGGAGGAGGCTGCGCCCTGCGCGGCCTGTGCCTTTGCCTGAGCTTCTTTATAAATTATTTCGCCCAGTTTCTGGCCCGCTTCAAGCGCGGCGTCTTTTGCTTTTTTAATTCTTTCCGTGTCGTCGGTTTTTACGGCGTCCTTAAGGTCATTTAAGGCTTGTTCTATTTTAAGTCTTTCGTCCTGCGGAACTTTATCGCCGTGTTCTTTTAAAGCTTTTTCCGTCGTATAGAGTACGGAGTCGGCTTCGTTCTTGGCTTCAATTCTTTCTTTGGTTTTCTTGTCTTCGTCGGCATATTTTTCCGCCTGTTTGACAAAGTTATTAACTTCGTCGTCGCTTAACTTATTGGGGGAAGTAATTGTAATATGCTGCTCTTTATTTGTGCCAAGGTCCTTTGCGGAAACTTTTAATATACCGTTAGCGTCAATATCAAAGGTAACTTCAATCTGCGGCACGCCGCGCGGAGCGGGAGGAATGCCGTCCAAATCAAATTTACCCAAGGGTACGTTATCTTTTGCCATGGGGCGTTCGCCCTGCAAAACATTAACGGTTACAGCGGGTTGGTTATCGGCCGCCGTAGAGAAAACCTGGGTCTTGCGCACGGGGATTGTGGTGTTTCTGTCAATAAGCTTTGTAAACACGCCGCCCAAAGTTTCCAAACCTAAGGAAAGAGGGGTAACGTCTAACAAAAGAATATCTTTTACATCGCCCGTCAAAACGCCAGCCTGTATGGCCGCGCCGTTTGCAACGCATTCCATAGGGTCAATACCGCGTTCAATTTTTTTGCCGATATGCTTTTCCACATACTCCTGTACGATAGGCATACGGGTAGGCCCGCCGACCATAATAATCTTGTCAATTTCGGAAGAGGATAATTTAGAATCGCTTATCGCTCTGTCTATTGATGCGCCGCAGCGCTCTACAATAGAGCGGACAAGGCTTTCCAATTTAGCGCGGGAAAGTTTCATTTCCAAATGCTTGGGACCGCTTGCGTCCGCCGTGATAAAGGGCAGGTTAATATCCGTTTCCATTGTGGTGGAAAGTTCAATTTTAGCTTTTTCCGCCGCGTCTTTAAGACGCATGGAAGCCTGCTTATCGTTGGCAAGGTTTATGCCCGTATTCTTTTTAAATTCGTCAACCATCCAGTCAATAAGGGCATTGTCCATATCCGTACCGCCAAGCTTTGTATCGCCCGAGGTGGATAAGACGTCAAAGGTGCCTTCTTTACCCATTTCCATAATGGTAACATCCAGAGTGCCGCCGCCCAAGTCAAAAACAAGTATTTTTTGCTCTTTGCCCGCTTTATCAATACCAAAGGCTAAAGCGGCTGCGGTAGGTTCGTTTAAAAGGCGAACAACTTCCAACCCTGCGATTTTACCCGCGTCTTTTGTGGCCTGGCGTTGGTTATCGTTAAAGTAAGCGGGAACTGTGATTACTGCTTTTTCCACGGGCTGGCCCAAAAAGGCTTCCGCGTCTTTCTTAACTTTCTGCAAAACGAAAGCGGAAAGCTGTTGAGGCGTAAATTCATTGCCTCTTAAATTAAATTTATAGTTTTCGCCCATTCTTCTTTTGAAAGCTGTTGCGGTGCCTTCGGGGTTGGCGACTGCCTGTCTGCGGGCGGGTTCGCCCACTAAGCGTTGTTCGTCTTTAGTAAAAGCTACATAAGACGGAAAGGCTTTACCGCCGATAGAGCTGCCTTCCGCGGAGGGGATAATGGTTGCTCTTCCGCCTTCCATAACGGCCGCTGCCGTGTTTGAAGTTCCTAAATCAATACCTATAATTTTAGACATATATTCATTTCTCCTTTCTTAAATCATTTTTTATCCTGCTCAGGTTCTTCTTTCTTTTTACCTACTATAACCTGCGCGGGTCTTATTACCGTGCCGTCCAGAGTAACACCCTTTTTAAGTTCCTCCAGCACCATACAATCATCTTTTTCTTCGCACGGTATGGTGGTAACTGCTTCCTGCGTCATAGGGTCATAAGGTTTTCCTTTCGCGCAAACCACGCATACGCCCTGCGCGTTAAAAGCCTTATTAAACTCCTCAAATATCATTTTTAAGCCTTGTTTTATATGCTTTATGTCCGCCCCTTCCTTTGAGGTTTCTTCCTGCGCCTTAAGCAAGGTGTCATATAAACCCAAAAGGCTTTTTATTACCTCTGTTCTGCCGTATTGTATTAATAACGGTTTTTCTTTTTCCGTACGTTTACGGTAGTTTTCAAAGTCGGCCTGAAGCCTGATAAGCTGCTGGTAATATTCCTGCGCCTTATCTTCCTGCTGCTCCTGCGCGGGCGCTGTTTGCGCCTCTTGCTCTGCGGCATTATTTTGCTGCTCGCAGGTTTGCGCCGCCTGACTTTCTTTATGGTTTTTATGTTCTTCTTTCTTATTCGTCATATTTTTTATTCTTCTTCTTTATTTTCAAGAGAAGCCTGCCAATTTTGTATTTTCATACCAAGCATATCGCCTATAAAATTAACAAGGGACATCATCTTTGTGTATTCCATATGTTTTGGCCCGACAATGCCCAAAAGCCCTATGGTTTTATCGCCCGCTTTATAGGCCGATGTTATAATGCTTAAATTTTTAAGTTCGGTAAGTTCGTTTTCCGCGCCGATGCTTACGCTTACTTTTAAGTCTTTATTATTTTGCAGTTCCTGCATTTTTTCGCCAAGGAAGCCTGCAAATTTATCGCGCTCTTCCATAACGCGCATCATTTGGCTGAGTTCGCCGTATTCTTCCTGCCCGACGCCGTCAAACAGCTGGCTCATACCTTCTATATATAACTGCTCGGAGCGGTTTTGCTCCACGGTCATATCTTTAAGTATTCTGCACGCAAGTTCGCAAAAGCCGTCGCTGTCGCATTTGCCGTT
>CAZBCE010000001.1:58595-112965 GCA_964490555.1 uncultured Elusimicrobium sp.
GCGGAAAGCATTCTGCACGTTTGCGTCATAACGCGGTTTATTTCGTCGGTGCTTTGCTTGTATTCGTTTTCAATTTTTTCACGCTCTTTAGAGGCGATTTTTTGTATCTTTGAAAGATAATCAACATAAAAGCGGTATGCTTTATCTGTAGGGATTCTGCCGCCCGAAGAATGCGGCTGGTACAAAAATCCTTCTTCTTCCAGTTTCTTCATCGCGTTTCTTATAGTCGCGCTGGATACGCCGGGAAGACCCTTTTGGGCCACTAATTCCGAGCCGACAGGTTTGCGTGTTTCCACATATTCCTGTATTATCATTCTAAGGATTTTCTCTTCCCTGTCTTTTGCGATTTCGGGTTTAAGTACTCTCATATATCCCCTGACGTAAATTACCGTTTTATTTTAGCAATCTTTTTAACCGACTGCTAATATTGTAAAAAATAATTTTATAATTGTCAATCCCATTTTTAGTTTGCTAATAATACGGGTTTATACGTCTTAGCGGCGCACGGCTGCGCCGCGTAAATGCTAAAATATATATATGAACTTTATAGATTCCCACGCGCATATAAACGACCCCGCCTTTGACGCGGACCGCGCGCAGATAATACAAAAGTCCTTTGATTCGGGCTTATCCCATATTGTGGAAATTGCCTGCGAAGAGCAGGAATGGCAGCCCGCCGCGGACTTAAGCCAAAAGTACGACGGCAAAATATATCCCGTCTGCGGAATGCACCCGATATACGCAAGAACTTTTACCGCCGACAACGGCGAAAAGCTGGAAACTTTTTTAAATAATCCTTTAGTAAAAGCCGTGGGAGAGATAGGGTTAGATTACGCTTATCTGCACGAAAGTTCTAAAGAAGTTCAGCAGGAAGTTTTTTTAAAAATGCTGCTTGCCGCGGATAAATATAAAAAGCCCGTTGTGCTGCATTGCCGCAAGACAAACGACGCGGGTGATTATGCCGCTTACGACGATATGGTAAATATTTTTAAGCAGAAACCTTCCGTAAAGGGCGGTATTATGCACTGCTTCAGCGGCAGATATTCCGACGCTGTTTGGGCTTTAGATAACGGTCTTTTAATAGGCATTAACGGTATTATAGGTTATAAGAAAAATGAAGATTTACGCCGGACCGTAAAGAAGATAGGCGCAAAATATTTAGTGGTTGAAACCGACTGCCCATACCTGCCGCCGCAAAGCAAACGCGGGCAACGCAACGACCCTTCCAATATCCCCGAAATCGCCGCAACAACGGCTGATGTTTTGGGTATATCTCTTTCTTCTTTTGCCGATATAACAACGCAGAACACAAGAGATTTATTTAAGTTTTAACACAAAAGCCGTAAAAAATCCCCCGTCTCAGAAACAAGGCGGGGGATTTTATTTTGCAATAAAAAATTATTTCAAGTCAGACGGGCCGAACAAGGTTCCGTCCGCACGGCAGAGTTTTGTTTCTTTATTTCCGCCAAGTCCGAAAGAAGAACTGTAAACAGGCTGGTTGCCGTTCTTTTTGCTCTCGTGGTAAGACACCCTGTAAGCCGCCACCATTTGAAACGGCACCGTAAACGGTTCTGTCTGCTTAGGGTCGGAAACCAAAAACACGCGCTTTTTTGTTTCATTTACTTTAATAATTTTGGCGCGTAAGTCTTTTACCAAGGTCTGCTCCGTACATCTGCTTTTGCTTAAAAGATATTCGTATTCAGGCATTGTAATTTCGCTGTATCCTTGGGCGATATATTTTTTGGCAAGCGCGTCGGTTTGGTCCATCACGGAGGGCAGGGTTTCGGTAGGTAAAAAGTAAGATTTCTGACCCAGCAAAGCTTTTGTATAGGCGGCAAGACCGCTGTCGTTAAGGTGGCCTTTGTCGTCAAACAGAATATTGCCTTTGGCGTCCCTCAGTTTAAAAATTATGCTGGGCTGTATTCCCTTTTGCATAAAAAATTGTTTAGCGTCTGAGGAAAGCTGGGCGACGACTTCGTTATATCCCGTAAAAGTAAGCATTTTGCGCACATATATTTTGCCGCTGTCGCGTTCCACTATAAACCCCGGGGGTATTCTGCCGCCGTATTTGCCGGAAAGATATTCTATAGCGCTGTCGCGCTCGGCTGTAAGCATTTTTCTTAAGACGGCAACATCTTCCTGCGAGTAAACGGCGGAAGCCGTATCTATTATATTGCGCTCTTTAAGCGCGGTAAGCACTTCCCCGTCGTTAAGCACATCAGGCTCTAGGGCTATAAGGCGTTCGCGCGCGACGATATTTGTAAAATCAACAGCCAAAGCTTTTTTGTATAACACTGCGGCGTCCTGTATTCTGCCTTCCTTTTCCGTACAGATGCCAAGCCCGACTATCGCATTAATGTTTGCGGGGTGAAAGTCCAAAGCGGTTTTATAATATGCGTTAGCAGCGACAAGGTTTGCATTGCGTATGGCAATATCGCCCAGGAGAGAAAATATATATCCTTTATACGGGGTTAATTTAGGCCCGTCGTATTTAAGCGCCGTTTTAAAAGAATTTTCCGCACTGCCAAATTCCCCCAATATCATCTGCACGCCCGCAAGACTTATCAAAGCGTCGGTGTCCGACGGATTGGAAGAAAGACAATCCTTAAGTTTAGCTTCTGCGGAGGCATAATCTTTATCATTAAAAAGTTCCTTGCTTTTTGCAAGGCAATCCTGCCCCGCGGCAAAAGCCGAAGCGGAACATACGGTAAATAATAGTGTAAAAATTAATTTCACGGTTTCTCTCTCCAAGTTTTAAACAAAATCAGAAGCTTTTCTAATTTACTTAACTTTATCTTTTTCCCGCTTAAAGAGCAACCCTTTAAGATAAACTTTTTAAGTATGCCCTCATAAATATTGCCCATGGCGCGCGCGGCAAGCATAGCCTTAAAATCCTCTTTAGGCAGCAATGCGCGGGCCTGATTATAATATTCCTGCGCTTTTGCGGCCTGTGCGCTAAGCAGCGCTTTAAGCTGCGGCGTTTGGTTTAAAGATAATAACTCGTCCTCTTTAACGCCGTATTTTTGCATTTCGTCTAAAGCAATATAAATACGGTTTATTTTAGCGTCTGCGGCGGCGTCGCGCAAGATATTTGTAAGCTGTACGGCATTGCCCAGCGTTCTTGCGTATTCTTCGCTCCGCTTATTTTTATAGCCGAAAACGGAAAGGCACATAAGCCCGACCGTGCCCGCCACGCGGTACATATAAAGCTGCTGCTCCGCCGCGTTTTGGCAGCGCACCTTTGGCTGTAAATCCTGAGCCATACCGTCAAGCAAATCGGTAAAATACTGCTTTGGTATATTAAAATCTGTTACGGCCGCATGTAAATCTTTACCCAATAAAGTTTGCGGACGGCCTTTAAAAACTAAATCAACTTCCGCATATAAAGCGTTAAGGCGGGCTTGCGCGTCGGGATAATTTTCGTCCACGGTATCATCGGCAAGGCGGCAGAAAGCATAAATAACGCCAAGCGCCTCTTTCTTGCGCTTTGGCAGAAAGAAAAACGCTCCCCCGAAGTTAGATTTTTTGTAAGATTTATTATTACTCACTATACAAATTTTACTAAATAAAGGAGTATTTTAAATGACTAAGCAGGAAGCCCTAACCCTTTTAAAACAATATGTAAAGCAGGAAAATATGATAAAGCATTGCATTGCCTCGGGCGCGGTTATGCTTGCGCTGGCCAAAAAACTGGGCCAAGATGAAGAAGTTTGGCAGGCGGCAGGCATATTGCACGATATTGACGTGGAAATTACCACGGAAGACCTTATGAAGCTGCACTGCACAAAAGCGCGCGGCATATTGGCGGGCAAATTGCCCGAGGAAGCTATCGCCGCCATAGAAGCCCACAACGAATGCGCGGGCATACGCACCAGAACAACGCTTTTTGACCACGCCCTTGCCGCAGGGGAAACTATTACTGGGCTTATAACGGCCACTTCACTTGTCTATCCCGATAAAAAGGTAGGTTCCGTTAAAGTTAAATCAATAACAAAGAGGATGAAGGAAAAAGCTTTTGCCGCGTCCGTGAGCAGGGAAAATATTTTAGAATGCGAAAAGATTGGTATACCTTTAGAAGAATTTGCAACTTTATCCCTTACCGCAATGCAAGGCATAGCGGAAGAGATAGGATTATAAGTATTTTTGCCGTTCCAAAAAATTGCGTGATTTGATTAGGTTTTAATTAAATGCTTTTGCCGTTTGTGTTAGAACAAACTTGCAAGCGCTACGCGTGAGTTTTCAGATTTCTGTTCTTCATTAAATGCCGCTATGCAAGTATTTTGCGATGATTTTTAATTTTCATTTTATTGCAAGGTATATCTGGAGCGGCTGGAAGCCCGCATATCCGCGTGCGGCGGCGCACCCCCGTTAGCAATAAAAAAATTAAAAAGGGCGCAAAAGACGCCCAATCCTTACCCCAGCCGTACATGCCAAAGATATTCGGTGTTCCCATGCACACCCGTAATAGGGGCGGGAATTAACCCAAGTTCCGTGGCCTTATACTTCTCCGCCAACTCTTTAAGGTAAAACTCCCGCACTAAGTTTACAGCCTTCTGCCTGTTCTCTTCCGTCTTAACAATGCCGTGGGGGACTTCCTTTGGGGTAAGCTCAAACTGCGGTTTGATTAAAAAAATCATATCCGAGCCAGAGGCCATACAAGACATTAAAGGCCCGATAATTTTTGTGAGAGATATAAAAGAAACATCAACCGCGCTGACTTCAAACTTAACGGGGAACATATCTGGCTCAAGATACCTTGCATTGGTTTCGGGCTTAAAAACAAAATTAGGAAATTTTAATATCTCGCTTGCCAGTTGGCCTTTGCCAACGTCCACACCGTAAACCTGTTTTGCCCCTTCAAGCAAAAAACAGTGGGAAAATCCGCCCGTCGCCACGCCGATATCAACGCAAATTTTATCCTTAACGCTTACGCCGAAGGAGTCCAGCGCGCCCTTTAACTTTAAGCCGCCGCGCGAGACATAAGGGCAGCTTTTTTCCTTCATCGCTATAGTATCTTCTTCTTTTATAGTGCGGTCGGCGCGTGTTTCCACCTGCCCGTTAACCAGCACTTCGCCCGCCATAATATAAGCCTGCGCTTTATTGCGGCTTTCGGCAAGGGATAAATTTACAAGGGCATTATCAAGACGTAGCTTAGGCATCTTTTACTTCCGTGTCAAAGGGTTCAAGCGTAAGTTCTTTACCTTTGGCTTTAAGCGTTTCCACTTTAAATTTAACTTCGCTTAATTTAGCTGTAAGTTCTTTGGAAAGGTCAACTCCCTCTTCAAACAGTTTTGCGCTGTCGTCAAGGTTAATTTCTTCGCTGTCCAGTTTAGAAATAATTTCTTCCAATCTGGTTAATTTATCTTCAAAAGTAAGTTTTTTTGTCATACTGTTTCCACCTCAAAAGTATCCTGCGCGGTTTGCACATTAAGCCTTTCCCCTTTTAGGGAAGACTGCACAACTTTTCCGTCGGCCGTGCGGCGCACAATGGCGTAGCCGCGCTTAAGCGTGGCTTTGGGGCTTAATAAATTAAGCCTGTGAATGTTAAGCGTAAGTTTATCCTGCGCTTTTTTTATTTTTTCTTCGGCTGCTTCCGTAAGTCTTTCGTATAAATCGTCAAGCAGCTGCTCTTTTTTTAAGAAGATTGTTTGCGGCTCTTTAAATACTTTACTTTCAACGGCGCGTAAATATCTGGAGTTAAGTTTCTCGTACTTAATATCCAAAGCCTGCACGAGCATTTTATTTAAACGCAACAAATGTTCTTTAATGCTTTGGCTGTTTTCCACAACCAGTTCCGCAGCAGCAGACGGCGTGGGCGCGCGCAGAGAGGCGGCAAAATCGGTAAGAGTAAAATCGGTTTCGTGACCGACGCAGGATATTACGGGGATTTTACTTGCCGCCACAGCGCGTACTACAAGTTCCTCGTTAAAACTCCATAAATCTTCTATGCTGCCGCCACCGCGTCCCAACAGAATAACATCAACCTTAGGCTCAAATTTATTAAAGTTTTCCAAGGCTTCTTTTATCTGCTCTTTAGAGCCTTCCCCCTGCACCAAAACAGGCGCGATGATAACCTGCAAATTGGCGGAGCGGCGGCGCAGTACGGATAAAATATCACGCACGGCGGCCCCTGTTGGGGAGGTTATTACGCCTATCTTGGAAGGGAATTTTGGAAGAGGCAATTTTCTTTCATTATCAAAAAGGCCCTCGGCGGAAAGTTTTGCTTTAAGCTTTTCAAATTCCGCGTAAAGATTACCTTGGGATTTTACGCTTGCTTCCTTAACCAGCACTTGGTAGCGGCCCTGTTTTATATAGCAGGATAAATCGCCCTTAACTACAAGCTGGTCGCCTTCTTTTAAGGCAAGACCGCGCGCATAGCCCTTAAATAAAACGGCGGAAATTAAAGCGTTTGCGTCCTTTAAATCAAAGTAAATATGCCCGCTTGCGGCCTGCTTTAAATTGGATATTTCGCCCTCTATGCTCACGCCCGCAAGCACGCCTTCCAGCATTTCTTTTATTGCAAGGCTGATTTCTGTTACGGAAAATACTTTGCCGTCTTCTATGGGCAGGCTCATTTCTTTTTCCTTAATAATTCCTGTCTTTCTTTTATGGCCTTTTCTTTGCCGATTGTTGTGGGATTATAAAATTTTACAGGGTTGGGCATATATTCCTGCTCTACATAATGATTGGGAAAATCGTGCGCGTATTTATAGCCCTCGTTCTTCATACCGCTTCTAAGGTGGGCGGGAACATCACGCTTTGCGCCGTTTTTAACTTCATTTAAAGCGGCGTCTATGGCAAGGTAAGCGGCGTTGGATTTGGGCGCGCACGCAACATATATGGCGGCTTGCGCCAAAGGTATTCTTACCTCGGGCATACCCAAAACTTCGCTGGCGCTAAAAGCGGCTTGCGCTATAACTAAAGCGGTAGGTTCTGCAAGGCCGACATCTTCCGCCGCGCAAATAAAAATACGGCGCGCTATAAAGCGCGGGTCTTCGCCCGATTCCAACATACGCGCCAGCCAATAGACGGCAGCATCAGGGTCTGAGCCGCGCATAGACTTAATAAAAGCGGAGATAATATCATAATGCGCGTCGCCCTTTTTGTCGTAATTTAAGTGGCGTTTTTGTATGCAGTCTTTAACAATATCTAAAGTAATTTCGCGCGGGCCGCCCGTGTAAGGCGTGGTTACTATGGCAAGTTCAAGCGCGTTTAAAAGTCTTCTTGCGTCGCCGTTGGACTGGGTGATTAAAAACTCTTTCGCCTTTGCGGTAATTTTAAAGTTTTCTATCTTTGCCGCGCGGGTTATAATTTTGTCTAAATGCTTGTCTTCCAATGCCTTAAATTCAAATACGGAAAAGCGGGACAAAAGAGCATTGTTGATATAAAAATAAGGGTTTTCCGTAGTAAGACCAATCAGAATAATCTGCCCGCTTTCCACGCTTGGCAAAAGGACATCCTGCTGGGTTTTGTTAAAGTGATGTATTTCGTCTAAGATTAAAAGCGTTCTTTTTTCCCCGCCGCCAAAACTGCCTTCCAGACGGTATTTTGCTTCTTCTATAACTTTTTTTAAATCCGCAACGCCTGCGGCGGCCGCGTTAAGTTCGGTTACATTGGCTTTTGTGCTTTTGGCTATAAAGCGCGCGGCGGCTGTTTTACCGCAGCCCGGCGGGCCAAAGAACACGGCGGAACTTACTTTATCGGCCTCTATCAAACGGCGCAACATTTTACCGGGGGCAAGTACGTCTTCCTGCCCCGCAAAATCGTCCAAAGCCTGCGGCGCCAGACGGGCCGCCAAAGGCATCAGGCGCGTTTTTGCTTCTTGCGTTTGCGCTTCAAAAATATCGCTCATAATTATTTAAGGGGCAGACTGCTGAGGCAATGGGTAAGCTTTTCTATCACGCCGTCCAATTGCTTGCCGTCGTCTTTATTCTTGCTGCCCGCATTGTTTGTTTTAGTATAAGACTGCACCGCGTAATAAAGCGCGGCGTGCGCCAAAAGTTTAAAGGTGTCAAAGGTGTTTTTGTCTTTGGCAATTTTTTCTATACGCAGTTCAACATCCTGCGCTATGGCCCGTATCTCAAGCGGGCCGACGCCGTCAAAGGTAATGTCGTCAAGCTCTATCCTGCGTATGGTTACGCTTACGGGTTCTTTTTCTTCCATCATTTATCGCCTATATTGGGGGTAGAGGATTGTTCTTCTATCTTCTCTATTTCCCTGTCTATCTTAGTATAAAGTTTTTTTAATATGGAGGTTGTAACATCTTTCCATTCTTTTAAAGCGCGAACAGTTTCCTGCGTGCTTTCCAAAACCCTTAAAGATGATTCCATTGCGCGCACTCTTGCTTTAAGCACAAGGTTTTCCTCCTCCACCTGCGCGAGGCGGGAGGAAACTTTATCTATCAGCAGATTAAGGGTTTTGTATTTATCTTCCATAAAACTTTATCTTAAAGCCGCACCGAGAGAAGTTTTTAAAGCCGTCAAAATATTATCGGTAGCTTGTGTAACTTCCTTATCGGTAAGCGTCCTTTGGCTGTGGGTAAATTCAAAGCGTAAAGTCATGCTTTTTTTACCCTGCGGCAAATTTGCGCCCTGATATAAATCTATAAGCGAATGCTTAAAGTTTATACCTGTTTTATTAAGCGTGTCGCAGATTTGCGCGTAAGTAACGCCGTCGTCTAAAACAACGGATAAATCGCGCCAGGAAGACGGATAAATACTTATCTCCTGCGCGGTTTTAAACTTTTGCGCGTCAAACTTTTTTTCTATATTTTTTATAGCGAACTCAAAGGCCCAAACATCTGTTTTAACGTCATACGCCTTCAGCGTAAGCGGGTGAACTTTACCTAAAAAGCCTATAGCTTTACCGTCTAAAAGAATATCCGCGGTAAGTTTTGGGTGCATATAAGCGGGCGCATTTTTGGAGGGGACTAAAGTTATGCCCGCAACGCTGTCCAGCACGCCGCAAACAATCCCTTTAAGCCAATAGAAATCTACCGCAAGGCTTTCGCGCGAGAAGGATTTTATTCTCGGCGTTTTGCCGCAAGCCACACCCGCTAAAGAAAAGCCTTCAAGCGGATAGCCTTTTTGTACTTCAAAGGTTTTGCCGTATTCAAATAAAGCTAAATCGTGCCTGCCGAAGCGTTGGTTAAACTCTATATTTTTAAGCAGAGAGCCCAAAAGCACGGGGCGCATAAATTCCATACCGTCGGCAAGAGGGTTTTTAATCTCCACCGCGTTCTTTTGTGTATAGCCGAAATTTTGCACGTCTTTTAGGGAAATAAAATCAAAGTTTTTACATTCGTAAAAACCGTAACCTGTAAGCGTGTCGGCAAATGTTTCGCCAAGGTCAACGCTTTTGGGGTTTTCGCCAAAGTACAACGTGGCGGTGGTTGTGCCGTCGGAATCTTTGGCAAGGTTATCTAAACCAGCGTGGCGGGCAACTTCTTCCGCCAAGTCCCATTTATGGTTTAAATCCCTTCTGTAAGTGCCTGCGGTAAAGTTCCACACATCGCCCTGTGCGCTAAAAGCAGAACCGAGCTTAGAAAATATTTGTTTAAGTTTTTCTTCTTCCACCTGCATACCTAAAATTTTTGTTATGTCGGCAGGGTTAAAGGTAACCGTTTGCGGCTGATATCTGACGGGGTAAACATCGTTTACTTTGGCAACTTCTCCGCCGCAAATTTCCAATACGAGTTTTGTGGCAAGGTCCATAGCGTAAGCGCAGGCTTCAATATCGGTGCCGCGCTCAAAACGTTGTGATGATTCCGTTGATATACCGAACTTTTTGGAAGTTTTATTTATGCACGGTGGGTAAAAATAGGCCGCTTCCAAAAATATATCTTTTGTTTCGGGCAATATACTGTCGCCAGCGCCCCCGATAACGCCCGCTAAAGCGACAGGCTTTTTGCCGTCGGCAATAACAAGGTTTTGAGCGGTCAAAATTCTTTCAACGCCGTCTAAGCCTAAAAACTTTTCGCCTTCCTGCGCCCAGCGCACATTAATTTCGCCGCCTTCAAGGTGGTTTAAGTCAAAGGCGTGCATAGGGTGGCCGACTTCGTACAAAACGTAATTTGTAATATCAACCAAAGCGTTTTTGGGGTTAACGCCCATCGCCTCAAGCCTTTCTTTAAGCCAAGCGGGCGACTGAGTATTTTTTACATTACGTATAATTCTGCCGTTATATCTGGGGCAGCCTTCTTCCCCCGCAAGCAGATTAATTTTAAGGCTTTCGCCTTTGCCTTCTATGTGTTCTATATTTTTATTTTTAAGAGGTAAATTAAGCAGTACGGAAAGTTCTCTTGCCATGCCGAGATGCGACATTAAATCAGGCCTGTTTGGCGTAAGCTCAAGGTCAAACACGCTGTCGGCTTTGCCGTAAAGCGTTTTAATATCCGTACCCACTTTAATATCATCGCCAAGTACAAGTATGCCGCTTTGGCGGGCGGAGGCAAGGCCGAGTTCGTCGGCGGAGCATATCATCCCTTCCGATACCACGCCGCGGATTTCCGCAGGTTTTAAAACTTCCCCGCCAAGTCTTGCGCCTACTTTAGCTAAAGGTACCGTTTGCCCGACGGCAATATTTTTTGCTCCGCACACAACGCGCTGCTTGCCCCATGCGGTATCAAGCGTTACAAGGTGCAGTTTGTCGGCATTGGGGTGCTGTTCTATAAGTTCTATTTTAGCGGCAAAAACGCCTTCAAAGTCCGCGCCTGTTTTTTTAATTTCGGCAACTTCTATGCCAAGTGATAAAAACTTTTTTTCCAACTCGGCGGGCGTTAAATTGATATCAATAAAATCTTTTAACCAGGAATATAATATTTTCATTTAAAATTGCTCCAAAATTCTGATGTCGTTCTCGTAAAATGCTCTTATGTCTTTAATGTTTAAAGAGAACATTGCCAAGCGTTCCACGCCCATACCAAAGGCGTAGCCGCTGTATATTTGCGGGTCTATGCCGCAGTTCTTAAGAACATTGGGGTGAACTATGCCCGCGCCGAGCATTTCCTTCCAACCCGTGCCTTTGCAGACGGGGCAGGCGGAATCTTTGCCTTCGCAGAATACACATTTAACGTCCACTTCCACACCGGGTTCTACAAACGGGAAAAAGGAGGGCCTAAAGCGTACTTCCGCCTTTGGGCCGAACAAGCCGCGCATAAAGACGGTTAAATCTTTCTTTAAATCCGCAAGGCTTACGTTTTTATCAACGTAAAGGCCTTCTATCTGGTTAAAGACGGGGCTGTGCGTAGCGTCCATAGCGTCTTTGCGGAACACTCTGCCTGGGGCCATAATGCGGATTGGCGGTTTTTGCTTCTTCATCGTGCGCACCTGCACGCCTGAAGTATGCGTTCTTAAAACAAAATCGGGCTTAAGCGTATTGGCGATAAAAAATGTGTCCTGCATATCGCGCGCGGGGTGATGGGCGGGAATATTTAAAGCGTCAAAGTTATGATATTCGTCCTCTATAAAAGGCCCTTCCGTCCAAATAAAGCCGAGGCGGGCTAAAATTGTTGTCATTCTCTTTTGCGCTATTACAAGCGGGTGCCTGCGGCCTTTATCAAACGGGAAGGCGGGCAAGCTTAAATCGGCAGAGGTTTTGGCAAGTTCCGCGTTAATGGCGGCACTTTCAAGAATAGTTTGTTTTTCTTCAAACAAAGCGGTTAATTTTAATTTTAAATTGTTGCTTAAAGGGCCAAAGGCCTTTTTTTCGTCCAAAGATAAATCTTTAAGGTTTTTAAGCAGGGCGGTAAGCTCGCCGTTGCGGCCTATGGCGGCTACCTGCAGGTCCTGCAGGGCTTTAGCGTCGCCGCAGGAGGCAATTTGAGCGGTATATTTTGCTTCTATTTCGTTTAATTTTGTTTTAAGTTCTTCTATCATATAAAGATTATAGAAAATTTAACAACATTTGTTAGATTTTAAACAAAAAATCCCCCTGCCAAATAAGCAAGGGGATAACAAATTTAAACAGTACGTTTTTTACGAAGATAATTAATTCTGCGAAAAATAATAAAACCCGTGGGCAACGGCAACCTGATTGGGGAACCCGACAGCTTTGCAATACTCATTTGTATAGGCGGCGGAGCCGCTGAGTTCCGCGCACATAAGGCGGTTAAGAGGAACGGACGCGTCGCTTGAGTCAAGAAAGTAAAAGAATCCGCCGCATTTATTATTGCCCGCCAACCTTAAAACAGAAACTATTTTAAAAGTAGCAGAGTTGTTTAAAATAACTTCGTAGTAATCCTGCCGTCTGATAGCATCGGTGGAGGAAATTGTATTGCCGCAAACAGCACCTGCCGCGGGGGATAACCCTCTGTCCAAACTTATATCCAAATCCGCAAATTTATCAGCGACATTTCCCGTTGCAAGTTTGTACCGTTGTTGCGCCGTAAAGAAATCTCTGGCCAAAGTCTGCATTTCTCCTGCGCGGGTGCGCTCAACGGTTGCCATATACTTCGGCAAAGCTATTGCCGCCAATACGGCTATAATAAGAATAACTACCAACAACTCTATAAGAGTAAACCCTTTTTTACCTGCCCCCATATCTGTTCCCCCTAAACAAATATTCCGCCCTGTCGTAAGGCAGGGCGGGTAAAAACATTATTTATTTACTTCTATCTTATCTTTGCCGAAGTACGGGCGAAGAGCGGGCGGGATAATAACGCTGCCGTCTGCCTGCTGGTAATTTTCCAAGATAGCGGCAAAGGTGCGGCCCACTGCAACGCCGCTGCCGTTTAAGGTGTGGATAAGTTCCGTACCTTTCGCGCCCGCGCGTTTAAAGCGCAGGTTCATACGACGCGCCTGAAAGTCGGTACAGTTGGAGCAGGAGGAAATTTCCCTAAATTTATTTTCGCTGGGAAACCAGACTTCAAGGTCGTAAGTTTTTGAGGAACTAAATCCCATATCGCCCGTGCTTAAAAGCACACGGCGGTAAGCAAGGCCTAAAGTTTTTAAAATATCTTCCGCGTCGCTTGTCATTCTTTCAAGAATATCCATAGATTCCTCTGGCTTTGCAAGCCAGACAAGTTCCACTTTATTAAATTGGTGATTTCTTATAAGCCCGCGGGTATCTTTGCCGTACGCGCCAGCTTCTTTACGGAAGCACGGCGTATAGGCGGTTTGCGCTTTAGGTAAATCGGTATCGGCAAGCACTTCCCCCCTGTAAAGGTTGGTTAAGGGGATTTCCGCCGTGGAAATTAAATACTGGTCCTCTTCGCCTTCCAGGTGGTACATATCTTCTTTAAATTTAGGCAGCTGGCCCGTGCCTACAAGCACCTCCGCATTAACGATGGCGGGGGGCATATATTCCGTATAGCCTTTTTTTGCGTGCATATCCAACATAAAGCTGATAAGAGCGCGCTCCAATCTTGCGCCGTCGCCGCGCAAAAGGGCAAATCTGCTGCCCGAAAGTTTTGCGGCCTTTTCAAAATCCAATATACCAAGGCCTTCGCCGATTGCGTGATGGTCTTTTACGGGGAAGTCAAACTGCGGTATGGGCAAAGTGTTTTCTTTGGCGACAATATTTGCGGTTTCATCAGGGCCGACGGGGACGGAAGCATCGGGCAAATTGGGAATCATAAGCAGGATATTATCAATCTGCTCTTTAAGCGTTTGCATTTTGGCTTCGTCAGCCGCCATTGCGTCTTTAAGTTTATTGGCTTCTTCCATTACGGCAGCGGCGGCTTCCGCGCCCTGTTTTGCGCGGATAACGCCGATTTGTTTGGATAAATCATTGCGTTTGGAGCGAAAATTTTCAACTTCCAAAAGGGCGGCTTTATATTCCTGCCAAAGGGATAAAACTTTATCTGCTTCCAAGGCTAATTTAGGATTTCTTGAAGATAATTTGGTTTTCACTTCTTCAGGATTGGATGTTAAAAGTTTAATGTCTATCATAATTCTCCTTTATGCAAGTCTTTAACCGAATAGGGTTTAGGGAAATACTTTTTTACGGGACTTGCTTTCTCTTTACTTTCGTCAAGTACAAAATCTTTTACCGTAGCTGCGTTTACGGGCGCGTAAGTGGCTTGGCGCACAATAAAAACAACCGCTACCACCAAAGCCGCCAAAAGCAGCATCCAAAAAACGGGGCTGCCGCCTTCAAACTGTATGGGAAGGCTGTTTTGCTGTTTCATCTTACAAACCTTTCGCTTTTCTTACGGCTCTGTCAAAACTTTTTATAAGGCCCTTCGCGCTGGAAGAAAGTGCGTCTAATCCGCTTGCGCCTTCGCAGGTGTCGTCGCCAACCCAGATAATTTCTGCGGTGTTAACGTCAACAAGTTTTGCCACTACGCCGACTTGTGCATAAATTGTATATTCCGTCGGGTAGACATTGCGCTCGCGCCTTTCCTGCTGCCCCGCGTAGGTACTTTTTATTACGGTATTGCCCTGCGGGTCTTTGGTAATCTGACTGTTAAAAACAGGTTCGCTTGTATTGGTGTGGGAAACATTATAAGTTAATGTTTTTCTCTCGGGTAAATAAGAAGTTACTTCCCCTATAAGCAAAGCGTCAACGCCCAAAACTTTGCCAATCTTTCTTGTAACTTCGGGCGAGAGATAAGAAGAGGTTGATAAATTTTGCTCGGCAAGCACGCTTTCTATCTGCGCGCGCTCTACCACGGTATAGCCGTATTTAATAAGATATTTGGCAAAAAGATTTTCCGCCCCTTTAAAAGTGTCGTCGGGGGAATTAAAGGCCAATATACCGATTCTTTTCATCTCTTTAAAATTATATTGCCTGCTTATATAAGTGCGCGGGACGCAGGCGCATACAAAAAAGACGAGAGATAAAAGTAAAAATTTCTTCATAGCTCTATTATATAACTTTAATATTTATTAAGATATAAGTATATGACAATAAATTATCCCGCCTCTGTTTTAGAGAGAGCAAAAAAAATAAAACTTTTACTGACAGACGTTGACGGCGTGTTAACAGACGGAAGTATGAACTTCTTTTCCACCCCTGAAGGTAAAGTGGTGGAAATTAAAAAGTTTAACGCTTATGACGGTATTTCTTTCCATATGCTTAGAGATTGCGGCATACAATCGGGCATAATAACGGGTGGCAATGCGCCCGCGACCGAATTTAGGGCAAAAGTGCTTGGTATGGACTTTTTGTATTATAACTTTCTTTCCAAGCTGCCGCCTTTGGAAGACGTAATTAAAAAAACAGGTCTTTCTTACGATGAAGTTGCCTTTATAGGCGACGACCTTATAGACGTTCCAGCTCTGCGTAAAGTGGGCCTTGCCTGCGCCGTCAAAACAGCAAGGCAGGAAGTGCTGGATATGGTGCATTATATAACGCAGACGGACGGCGGGAAAGGCGCTTTTCGCGAAGTTACGGAACTTGTCCTTAAAGCGCAGGGCAAATGGGATTTGGTTTTGGAAGCAGCTGAAAAAGGAACAATAGGAACAAGCCCCAAACGCGCGCCCGTGCTTGAAGATTTTAAACAATGGAAAATATAGTTTTAGCGGCTTTCGGCGCAGGGGTGCTTTCATTTTTCTCCCCGTGTGTTTTCCCCCTCGCGGCGGGGCTGCTTTCAATAATCTCGGGTATAAGCTTAAAAGAAATTGCCCAAGGCAAAAAGGCGCAGCATAAAGCAGGTTTATATGCGCTTTGTTTTTTTGCGGGGTTTGCGCTTTGTTTTAGTTTGCTTGGCGCGTCATCTGGTTTTATAGGTAAATTTCTGGCGGCAAATATAAAAATATTTAACGCCATAGCGGGTGTTTTGCTGATAGTTTTGGGCATTTCCCTGCTGGACATAATAAAAATGCCCGCCGCGCTGCAAAGCACAAAAAAATTTGATGTCTCTTCCCTGCACCCCGGGTATTTCGGCGCATTTCTGACGGGGCTTGCTTTCGCTTTCGCGTGGACGCCTTGCCTCGGCCCCGTGCTTACGGGCCTTGTTATTATGGCGGCCGCGCAGGAAACGGCTTTAAAAGGCGCGTCTTTACTGTTTGTCTATTCTTTGGGTTTGGGCTTGCCCTTTATTTTAATTTCTTTTTTCGGCGGGTTCTTCCTTGGCAAGATGAAGAAAATGAACCATTTTATAAAATACACGCAAACAATTATGGGCATACTCATAATATTACTGGGCGTACTGTTTCTTACCGATATAAAAATTCTAAACGACCTCACGCACTAGCCTTTTATTTTCTCCGCTTGCGGAGAGCTTTTAATTTTGTTGTATAATGTTTTTGGATTGTTTATACAAACCCGTACAACACTAAAATATAAAAGGAGTTCTTAAATGAAAAATTTACTTTCAGGCGTTCTTTTTGCTTTTCTATGTATGCCTGCGTTTGCGGGCATAGATTCGGGCATAGACGCGGGAATGACACATGTGTCCCTGCTGGGCGGTTTTGCCGCTCCCGTCAGCGACTATAAATTTGCGTCAAATGTGGAATACGGCGACAGCGGTCCCGTATACGGCGCGCAAATTATGCACTATCTTACGCCGCACTTCGGTCTTGGCGCGGAATTTAACGCAACCAAGTATCAGGAGGCGGAGGGTACAGTTTTTGGTATGGACTACAAAAACAGCGCGGACAGATACGCCTTTATGCTTGCAGGAAAAATAATCTTTGTACCGCAGGCAAAAACAAGATTTTATATACCCTTAGGCGCGGGTTTTGCCCGCTTTAAAGGAAAAATTAAAAGCATTTCCGCAGGCGTTGACGGAAGCGAAACCTGCACCGAACCCGCTTTTTATGCGGGCCTTGGCGTGGAAACAGACTTAAACGATATTTTTATCTTTGGCATAGAAGGCCGCTATAACGGTTTTGGCATTGATAAAGATAAATTTCAAACGGATAATTCTTACCTTGACGATATTGCGCTGCTGCTTAAATTCGGTATTAAATTTTAATATCTGAAGACGAATCTCCCTTTAAAGCCCGCTTTATGCGGGCTTTTTTTATACATAAGAAAGGGTTAAATTGCTATAATATTTTTATATATAAAAGCAAAGGAGGCACGACGATGTCTTTAACCGTAATGATACTGCTGACAGTTATAATTCTGGCGGCGCTTTTTTTACCTTTCACTATCCACGCCGTGGAAAAAGAACTGGAAGCTTTTCTTTTAGTTCTCGGTATTGCCGCCGTGTCCGTAATAGGGGCATGGTCTTGGCCTTTAATAGGCCACGCCGTAAAAGAACCTATACCAATTTCCCTTGCGGTGCTTATAACGGGGCTGCTGTTCCGTAAATTTAAAAAGCAGGTTTCCGCGCTGATAGAATTTATGGAGGCCAAACTCGGCCTTAAACCGGCGATAGTCGTAATAATATTTGGCCTTTCCCTGCTCTCCAGCGTTATAACAGCAATTATAGCCGCATTGGTTTTGTGCGAGGTTACCTCCACCCTGCGCCTTAGCAGACGCGACACCATACACGTTATAGTAATGGGTTGTTTTGCCATAGGTATGGGCGCTGTACTTACGCCGATAGGCGAGCCGCTTTCCACTATAGTTACAAGCAAGTTGGCGGGGCCGCCGCATCACGCGCATTTCTTTTACCTGTTCCTGCTGCTGTGGAAATTTGTAATACCAGGTGTTTTTGTGTTTGCCCTGCTTGCAGGCAGGATAAAAGACCCTCAAAACAAAACGCAAATGCAGTTTGAACATGAAAGTACAAAAGAGATTCTTATCCGCGCGGGCAAAGTGTTTTTGTTTGTAATGGCTTTGGTTTTGTTCGGCACGGGGCTTACGCCGCTTGCGGAGGCCACCATAATGAAGCTGCCCAACAGCGCTTTGTATTGGGCAAACTCTATCTCCGCAATATTAGATAACGCCACATTGGCTGCGGCAGAAATTGTCCCCACAATGACAAATGCGCAAATAGAATTTATGTTAATAGCCTTAATGGTTTCAGGAGGGCTTTTGATACCCGGCAATATACCAAATATCATCTGCGCGTCTAAATTTAAAATTAAAAGCAAAGAATGGGCAAAAGATGCCCTGCCGGTAGGGATTGCGGCAATGTTTGTTTACTTTGTGATAGTTTCTATGTTCCCCGCGCCTTAAATTGTTATACTTAAACTATGATACCTGTAAACGATATTATTTTCAGACTTGCGGCCTCTTTAATTTTCGGAGGCATCATCGGCCTTGAACGCCAATACCACGATAAACCCGCAGGCTTTGCCACAAATACGCTTATCTGCATGGGTTCTACCGTGTTTGCCCTACTTTCCATACATTCGGCCTTAACCTTCGGCGGAGATCCTGCCCGTATAGCGGCGCAGATTGTCGCAGGCGTGGGCTTTTTGGGCGCGGGTTCCATTTTGCGCGAGGGCAATAAAATATCAGGCCTTACGACTGCCGCGGGCATCTGGCTTGTTGCCGCCGTCGGTATGGCTGTCGGCTACGGGGAGTTTTCAATAGCGGGCACAGCAACCGTTTTGGTATTGATACTGCAGCTTTTTGTACGCAAACTTACGCACGCTTTTGATTATGTAAAAACCTATGACGCGCTTACAATAAAGTGCGACCCCGACTGGAGTATAGTAGAAAAAATAAATGCCACCACCAAAAAGAGGGGCGCGGAAATTTTAAAGCAGGATGTCTATAAAGAAGAAGGCTTTTTTATAGTAAAAATGGTTGTAAATATGTCGCCCAAAAACTTTAAAGACACTTTTAAAGATTTGCTTTCTTTAAAAGAAATTAAGTCCTTGGATAAATAATTATGAACAACACAAAAGCGGTTCCCTTATTTAATTTACAAAAGCAGCACGACAGCCTTAAGCAGGAACTTAACCAGGCCGCCGTGGACGCCTTAAACTCCATGCACTGGCTTTTAGGGCCTAAAACACAAGCCTTTGAGGCGGAATTCGCCGCTGCCGTAAACGGTAAATATTGCGTTAGCTGCTCTTCGGGCGCAAGCGCCATACAAATTGCCCTTATGGCTGCGGGCGTAGGTAAAGGCGACGAGGTTATTACAACTCCGTTTACCTTTGTCGCCACCACCACTTCCGTAACATTAACGGGCGCGGATTTTGTTTTTGCCGATATAGACCCCGTTACATACAATTTAGACCCCAAAGATATTGAACGGAAAATAACAAAAAGAACAAAAGCTATTTTGCCCGTGCATTTATACGGCTACCCCGCCAATATGCCGGAAATTATGGCAATAGCAAAAAAGCATAATCTTAAAGTTATTGAAGACTGCGCGCAAAGCCACCTTGCCAAAGCCGCAGGGCAATATACAGGCACGATAGGCGACGCGGGCTGCTTCAGTTTTTATCCCAGCAAGAACCTTGGCGCGTGCGGCGACGCCGGCGCGATAGTAACCAATAATAAAGAAATTGCCGACGCCTGCGGCAGCATACGCCACAGCGGACGCTCTTTAGGCAAAGCCTACGAATACGACAGAGAAGGCTCCACCTTAAGAATGGACGATATACAAGCGGCAATTTTAAGCGTAAAACTTAAACATTTACAAGCTTGGACCGACGCCAGAACAAAGGTTGCCGATCTTTACAGAAAGAAGCTTGCGGGTATTAAAGAAGTTACTTTACCGCCCGCCGCGCCCGAAGGCTGGAGCCAAAGCTATTATGTCTTTACAATCAGAGTAAAAGACCGCGACGCTTTAAGCGCCCACTTAAAAGCCAATAATATCGGCAATGCGGTTTATTACCCCGTACCGTTATATAAACAACCCTGCTACGCGCATTTAAACTGCAGAAAGGAAGACTTCCCCAATACGGAAGCTGCCGCGCTTGAAGTGCTTTCTATCCCGATGTTCCCGGAACTGACGGAAGAGGAAGCCGATATAGTGTGCAATGCAATAAAAGAGTTTTACAAAAAATAAAAAACTTAAGAAAAGCAAAAAACGAGCGGCGCAAAACCCGCTCGTTTTTTTATGCGCTATTGCTTTTTTACCTGTATAACTTATAATATAAATGAAGGATAAATATTTTGAATTAAAGGGGCTCTTCCTTGAAACTTACGGGGAAGCATTTTGCTTATACTAATTTTACACGCCTTCTTGGCATAATAAGCTTTGGCTGCGCTTTGGCTGCCATGCTTGTTTTTGTAATTATGGAAGAAGCCCAAACGCTAAACGGCTTTTGGGCAAGCGGACCGGTGCGCTTCTTTTTGGGCATTGTTTTGTGCTTTTTTCCTATCGGGCAGGGCATTGCGGGGTTTTTAATTAAAAACACCCAGAGCAAAAAGAATAAGCACTGGCTTAGAGTTCTTTTAGGCTTCACTCTGCTGCACCTTATAATTTTAATACAGCTTGCCGCGTTCTTGCGCTTTCCGTTGGCTTTTGCGCCTTTAGATATAGCCTGGATTCTTTATATAAGAAAACTTATAAAAACTAAACGCGTAACGGTTAAAAAGATTTTTGACCAAACTCCTATCAATACAAATGCGCCGCATATTGATGAAGATGTTCTTACCCTCGCCATAAACGAGCCCGATGAAAACGGCCTTACTTTACTTATGCACGCGGCTTTATATAACGACGCGCAGACAATCCGCCAACTGCTTAAAGAGCCGGGGATAGACGTTAACTGCCAGCACGAACAAACAGGCAATACGCCCTTAGGTCTGGCCGCTTGGAACGGTCATTATGAATGCGCCCATCTGCTATTATTACACCCGGATATTGATATTACCATACGCAATAATGACGGCCTTACCCCGTTTGACCTTGCACGCGCAAACGCACATTTCTCTCTTGCCGATATGCTTAGAAGATAATTTTGTAATATAAAAAAATTAACCCCCGCCGATTTTTAATGTCAGCGGGGGTTTTTACTTTAAACAAGCTAGGTTTTGCGCCGCGCAGCAACGCGGCGTAAATTTATTCCTGTTCGGCGGTAAGTTCGGCTTCGCCGTTTTCGTCCCGTTCCTCTTCCTTAACTACGGGGGCTACTCTGGCTACTTTGTCGGTTTCTTCCATCTTAACCAATCTTACGCCTTGCGCGTTGCGGCCGACGGAGCGGATTTCTTCGCATCTTAATCTTATGGCCATACCTTTTTCTGTTATTACCATAAGGTCTTTGCTTTCGTCGACAAGTTTGATGCCCACTACATTGCCGTTGCGCTGCGTCGTTTTAATCGTTATCACGCCGCTGCCGCCGCGGTTCTGCGCGCGGTATTCCACAAACTCTGTGCGTTTGCCGTAACCGTTTTCGCAGACGGAAAGAACGTCAGGCTGTTCTCCCGCTCTGGGGGCGTGTTCCATACCAACAACATTATCGCCTTCCGCCAAGCGGATGCCGCGTACGCCTTTTGCGGTTCTGCCCATGGCGCGCACCTGCGCTTCGTCAAATCTTATGGATTTGCCTTGTTTGGTGGCTATGATAATATCGCTGTTGCCGTGTGTTTCCTGTACGGAGACAAGCACGTCGCCTTCTTCTAAACCTATGGCTATGATACCCGTTCTGCGGATATTGGCGAACTCTGCAAGCTCCACTCTCTTTACTGTGCCGAGTCTGGTGCACATTGTAAGGTAAGTTTCGCCGGAGTTCTTGGGGTCAAAATCCCTGAAGGCAACGGCGGAGGTTACTTTTTCTTCGCCGGAAATCTGCAACAGATTAACTATTGCTTTGCCTTTGGACTGGCGGTTTCCTTCCGGTATTTCAAAGGCTTTAAGCGCAAATACGCGTCCGCGGTTTGTAAACATAAGAATTGTTGAGTGGCTGGAGGTTACAAAGAGGTGTTCAATAAAATCTTCCTCTTTCGTTTTTCCGCCGATAATGCCCTTGCCGCCGCGGTTTTGCGATTTATAGGTATCAAGCGGGATGCGCTTTGCGTAACCGTCGTTGGAAAGGGTAATTACAACATCCTGTTCTTCAATCAAATCTTCTATGCAGAAGTCGGTAACCTCGTTTGCGATTTCGGTTTTTCTTGCATTGCCGTATTGCTTTTTCATATCGCCGAGTTCGGTGATAATTATATCCAAAATGCGCTGGGGATTGGCTAAAATATCCTGTAATTCTTTAATTAAAGCCACAAGTTCTTTTTGCTCCTGCTGTATCGCTACGGCGGAAAGCTGCGTTAACTGGTGTAAACGCATTTCCAAGATGGCCTGTGTTTGCGCTTCGCTTAATTTAAAGCGGTTCATCAGGTTAAGCTTGGCTTCCGTCGCGTCTTTGGACTTGCGGATTATCGCGACAACTTCGTCCATATTAGCTATGGCTACAAGCAAACCTTCCAAGATATGTTCGCGCTTTAAGGCTTTATTTAAGTCAAAGCGGGTGCGGTTTGTAATAACTTCCTGACGGTGTCTTACATACTGCAGCATTGTTTCTTTAAGGCTGAGCACGCGCGGCTTGCCGTCAACAATGGCAAGCATATTAACGCCGAAGGAGGTTTGCAGTTGGGTGTGTTTATATAGTTGGTTTAAAACTACCTGGCCCGTAGCGTCTCTCTTAAGTTCAATTACAAGGCGCATACCGCGGCGGTCCGACTCGTCGCGGATATCGGAAATTTCGGTAATCTTTTTATCTCTTACAAGGCCCGCAATGGCTTCGATAAGATTGGTTTTGTTGACCTGATACGGGATTTCCGTTACGATAATACTTTCTCTGCCGCCTTTCATTTCTTCAATTTCGGCTTTGGCCTGTATACGCAATGAGCCGCGGCCCGTTTCAAAATAATCGTAAACGCCTTTTGTGCCGCGTAAAATACCGCCTGTCGGGAAATCCGGCCCTTTAACAATCTGCATAAGTTCTTTTGTGCTTATTGCGTGGTTTTTAATAACGGCCATGATACCGTCGCAAATTTCCGCAAGGTTATGGGTGGGGATATTTGTTGCCATACCAACGGCGATACCGTTGGACCCGTTTACCAAAAGCTGCGGCATTTTGCCGGGCAATACGGAGGGTTCCGTTAAAGAGCCGTCGTAGTTGGGGATAAACTTTACCGTATCTTTATCAAGGTCGGCTAAAAGTTCGTCCGCAATGGCCTGAAGGCGGACTTCGGTATAACGCATGGCGGCGGGAGAGTCCCCGTCCACCGAGCCGAAGTTACCCTGCCCGTTTACCAAGGTGTTGCGCATAGAAAAATCCTGCGCCATACGCACCAAGGCGTCATAGACGGAAGCGTCTCCGTGCGGGTGATATTTACCTAACACATCACCGACGACGCGGGCGGATTTCTTGAAGGGTTTATTGTATTTTAAACCCATTTCCTGCATTGCGTAAAGTATACGGCGGTGAACAGGTTTTAAACCGTCCCTTACGTCGGGCAAAGCGCGGCCTACGATAACGCTCATCGCGTAATCTATGTAGGAAGATTTCATTTCCTCGCTTATATTGCGGTCTTTTATGCCTAAATTACCAAATAAATCTTTTGATTTGGTTTCTGTATTCTGATTAAGATTGTCAGTCATTTAAAAACTCCTTAAATATCCAAATTCCTAACTTCAAGGGCGTGTGATTCTATAAACGCTCTTCTGGGTTCCACTTTATCGCCCATAAGCGTGGTAAAGACGGTTTCCGTATCGGCGGCGTTTTCTATAACAACGCGTAATAATTTGCGGCGGCTGGGGTCCATTGTTGTTTCCCACAGCTGCTCGGGGTTCATTTCACCCAAACCTTTGTAGCGTTGTATGGTTGCGCCTTGCGCGCCTGCGTCTTTAACCGCTTTTAAGAATTCGTGCAGACTATATATTAACTGGTCTTTTTTGCCGTCGTTAAGCGTAAATAAAGGCGTTATCCTCTTCTTTTCATCGGCAATATTGGGGAATTGGGCCAATGTAAATCCAAAAGCGCCAATTTTATTTTCCGCCGCCAAAAGTTTACCAAGCTCTCTTAAATTTTGGTGTTCGGGGATAAGGGCCTCGCTGTCAATTTCCGTTTCCGGAGTACCGGCAGCGATAAGCTCTTCTCTCTTTTCGTTTACTGTCTGCGTTTCGTAGTCAAAGTATTCGTTTTCTGTATAGAAATATCTATATCCGCCGTCATGCAAAGGCACGCGCATAAGCGGCATTACGCCTTTTTCTTTAAAACCAAAGAATTCCTTAAGGCCGAGAGATTTAACTTCAAGTTTAAATAAAAGATCTTCAACCTCTCTTAATGTTTTAAGAAAACCTTCAAGTTCTACTGCCGTAAGCGCGGTGCCGTCTGCTTTTTTAGCGACGATAGAGGAAAGCGCTTCCTTAAACAGCCACGCCTGCATTTGCTCTTCGGTTTGCATATATTCTTCCGCTTTTCCTTTTTTTACTTTATACAAGGGCGGCTGGGCTATATAAATATGTCCGCTGTCCACAAGCGGTTTAAGCTGCCTGTAGAAGAAAGTTAAGAGCAGTGTTGTAATGTGCTGTCCGTCAACGTCAGCATCAGCCATTAAAATGATTTTGTGGTAGCGCAGTTTGGAAGGGTCAAAACCGCCTTCTCCGTCGCCTACGCCTGTTCCGAGCGCGGAGATAAGAGTGCGGATTTCGTCATTAGAAAGAATTTTTACAAGCTGGGATTTTTCCACGTTTAAAATTTTACCTTTAAGGGGTAAAATAGCCTGAAAAACCCTGTCCCTGCCTTGCTTTGCGGAACCGCCGGCTGATTCGCCTTCTACAATAAAAAGCTCGCATCTTTCGGCGTTCTTTTCCTGACAGTCGGCCAGTTTGCCCGGCAATCCGCCTGATTCCAAAGCGCCTTTGCGGCGGGTTAAATCTTTAGCTTTTCTTGCGGCCTCGCGCGCCACGGCTGCGCCGATACACTTATCACAGATAGCGCGGGCCGTTTTGGGGTTTTCTTCAAAGAAAGTGGCAAGAGTATCGCCCACAATAGAGCGGACTATGCCTTCAATTTCGCTGTTGCCGAGTTTTGTTTTTGTCTGTCCTTCAAATTGCGGATGAGGGATTTTTACTGATAAAACAGCTGTTAAACCTTCTCTTAAATCGTCGCCGCTTATGCTTAATTCTTTATTTTTAAGCATATTGTTATTTTTGATATATTCGTTTACGATTCTTGTTAAAGAAGAGCGGAAGCCGCTTAAATGCGTGCCGCCTTCTATCGTGTTAATATTGTTAACGAAAGAATAAACGTTTTCGGAATAACCGTCGTTGTATTGTATGGCAAAGGAAATATAGTTATTATCAATTTCCTTTGTTAAGTAGATAGGTTCGGGGTTGATAACCTGTTTGTTTGTGTTTAAATATTTAACAAATTGGGATATACCGCCTTCATAAAGAAAAACCTGATTTTTATTTTCAACGCGTTCATCTGTAAGCGTAATTCTTACGCCCGCGTTTAAAAAGGCAAGTTCTCTAAGTCTGTTGGCAATGGTTTCGTAAGAAAAGATATGCTCGCCAAAGATTTCACCGTCAGCTTTAAAAGTAACTTTTGTACCGTGGTCTTTTGTTTCGCCGATGGTTTTTACTTTTTCCTGCGGCACGCCGCGTCTGTATTGCTGATAGTAAATATTGCCTTCTCTTTTTACTTCAACTTCCATAATTTCGGAAAGCGCGTTAACGCAGGATACGCCTACGCCGTGAAGGCCGCCTGATACTTTGTAGGCGCCGCTGTCAAATTTACCGCCCGCGTGCAGGACCGTCATAACAACTTCCAAAGCTGATTTGCCTTTAAGTTTAGGGTCCTTTACGTTCTTCATCGGGTCTACGGGGATACCGCGTCCGTCGTCTTCCACGCAACAAACGGTATCTTCTTTTATGGTAACGTTAATATGTGTGGCATTACCTGCCAAAATTTCGTCTACGGAGTTGTCTACTACTTCATAAATAAGGTGGTGTAAGCCAGTCGCGCCCGTGGAACCGATATACATGGCGGGACGCTTTCTTACGGCTTCAAGCCCTTCCAATACCTGTATTTTGGAAGAGTCATAATTTTTTTCTAATTCTGCTTCTGATATTGTCATTTTTTACTCCTTCTTATACTATTGAAATCTTTTTTATCCAGGGTTTATCAAAATTTTTATTAAGTTCCGTTATTAACTGCGCTTCTTTTAAAAGCAGTTCGTGCCTTGCGGCCATAACGTTAACTTTGACAAAAATTGTCCCTGTTTTAATATTTACGCCGTACAAAACCCAAAACTTGGCTTTGCCCGCGGCAACCGACGACCAAAAACTTTCAAGCAAAATTAATCTGTCTATTTGGCTTGTAAGCTTTGAAAACCCGCTCTTAAGCTCTTTTGTTTCGTGCCAGATTTTGCTCGGCTTTTGGCCTAATTTCATTTTTACGCTCTTACCGGCATAATTACATATTTATATTGTTCCTTTCCTTCAGGCTCAACCAAAACGGGCTGAGAAGAATTTACAAAGGAAAATAAAATATTTTCGGTAGGTATAATTTTTAGGACGTCTATTAAATATTGCGGATTAAAAGAAGTGCTGAATTCTTCCGCGGAATATTCTATTTTTACTTCGTCGCTAAAATCCATTTTTGAAGAGCTTGACGTAATTAAAATTTTATTATTGCCTAAGGAATATTTAACGGTTCCGCCCAAATCTCCCGCACATAAAGCGGCGCGTTTTGTGGCGGAAAGCAATTCTTTCCCGTCAACTTTAAAAACTATATTCTTTTTATTGGGGATAACCTGTTCGTAGTTAGGAAAGTTACCTTCTATCAAACGGGAGATAAAAGTAGTTTCCTTCATATTAAAACTTATCTGGTTTGCGCTTACGCTTACGTCAATAAAATCTTCGTCACCCGGTTTGTTTATTCCTAAAAGTTTAAGAACTTCGTTTAATATTTTGCTGGGAACTATAATTCTGAATTCTTTTGCGCCCTGTAAAGCGGCCGAAGTGGCCAAAGCCAAGCGTCTGCCGTCGGTGGCTACAATTTCAAATTTTTCGGAACCGTTAACCCATAAAAGACCGTTTAAAACATATCTGGTTTCCTGCGTGGAAGAAGAAAATATAGTATTTTCCACCATTTCTTTAATGTCTTTTGCTTTTACGGTAAAGGTTTCATCTTTTTCTACTTCCGGCACTATAGGGTATTCGCTTTTAGGCGTGCCTATAACCCAAAACTTTGCTTTGCCGCTTTTAATGTGTAATTTATTATCAGAATCGGTTTCAAGACTAATTTCTTTATCCGAGGGCAGGTTTTTAAGTATATCGGAAAATTCTTTTAAAGGAACAGTAATAGAGCCTTCTTCCACCACTTCGGCTTTAATATTGTGTATTGTAGCCATTTCCATATCTGTTCTGGTAAGCTTAATATTGCCGTCTTCGGCTTCCATAAGAAAGTTATATAAGATTGGCAGCGTCGTTCTGCCTGATAAGCCTGACTGAATAATTTGAATACCTTCCAAAAAGCTTTCCTTAGTTATATTAATTTTCATACTCTATTATTCCTATTATTTATGTTCTGTTAATTGTGTTGATAATGTTTACTGCCCTATATAAATTTTTAACAAAATTGTTAATTGTTAATGTTTTATATCAACATTATGCACATTAATTTTTAAAAACCTGATTTGTTAATTGTTACCAACAGCTTTTACCTCGTTTATTATTTGGTTAATAACAGGGGTAAAGAACGGATTTTGTTCAATTTCTTCTTTAAGTTTTTCCCTCGCGTGGATAACCGTGGCGTGATCTCTGTTAAACTCTCTTCCTATTTCCGGTAAAGAAAGGGAAGTAAGTTCCGTTGAAAGATACATTGCCACCTGTCTGGGCCATGCTATGGAATTATTCTTCTTTTTAGAATTTAAGTCTTCTATACTTACTTTAAAATGTTTGCATACAATCTTTTTTATCTGCGCCACGCTTACGGAATACTTTTCCTGCTCAATATTAATAATATCGGCAAGAACTTCTTTTGTAACTGGTATCGTAGCGGTAACGCCGTGTATGCTGCAATAAGTGTTAAGGCGGTATAAACAGCCTTCAAGCTCTCTTATGCTTGCCTGAACGCCTTCGGCTATAAAAGCCAAAACATCGTCGCCTATATCAAATTTATTTGAATCTCTCTTTTGTCTTAATATCGCTATTCTGGTTTCAAGGTCGGGCTTTTTAATTTCCGCCACAATGCCTGAAAGCAGGCGGGAAGATAATCTTTCGCTTAAAGCCAGCTGGTTGGGCGTTCTGTCCGAAGTTAAAACAATTTGCTTTTTATTATCAAACAAACTGTTGAAAGTATAAAAGAATTCCTGTTCGCAGCTTTCTTTACCGACGACAAATTGTATGTCGTCAATTAACAAGCAGTCCAAAGAGCGGTATTTTTTGCGGAAGGAATCAGACTGTTTTTTTTGTAAAGATTCCACATATTCCGACACAAAACCCTCGCCGGACATATACAAAATTTTAGCCGAAGGATTGTTTTTTAATACCTGATTGCCGATAGCGTGCAGTAAATGCGTTTTACCCAAACCCGGCGCGCTGAAAATTACAAAAGGATTATTTGTTCTGTCGCCCATTTTCTTTACGACGGCTTCGGACGCTTTATAAGCAAAACGGTTTGAAGGGCCTTCAATAAAACCTTCAAAAGTAAAATAAGGATTTAAGCGGTTAATAAAAGAAGACTGCGCGGAAGGAAAAGCGTTTTCCGTTTCCGGCTCTATAAAAGAATAAGAGTCAGATATATTATTATCTTCGCGCGCGGGTAATGTATATTCTATTGTAAATGGCGTGCTTATGATTTCTTTTAAGCAGGAAAGCAGGTGCGGTTCGTATCTGTCTTTAATGGTTTTAAGCCAAACCTCATTAGGCATTTCTATTTTAAAAACACCCTCTTCAAAAGACAGCGGTTTCATAGGCTTAAGCCACATTTCGCAAACGTCTTTGCCTACCGAGCCTTCAATTTTATTTAAAAGAGAGGCCCAAATTTCAACTATATTGAGATTTTCCACAATAAACACCATTACCCTGCTAATAAGCTTAAAAAATAAATATAACTTAATATTAGCAGTTTTCACGCGGGATAGTCAATTAAAAAAGCGCCAAAAAATAAGTATTTACCGCAGCGTCTTTTTATTATATATTTTATATACTTTTAATAAGGAGGATTGTATGAAATCACTTAAAGGAACAAAAACGGAAAAGAATCTGCTTATAGCATTTTCAGGGGAATCCCAGGCCAGAAACAGATATACTTTTTTTGCGAGCAAAGCTAAAAAGGACGGTTTTGTGCAAATAAGCAAAATTTTTGAAGAAACCGCCGCTCAGGAAAAAGAACACGCGGAACGCCTTTTTAAGTTTTTGGAAGGGGGAGATGTGGAAGTTACCGCTTCTTTTCCCGCAGGCGTAATAGCCGATACGGCCGATAATCTTAAAGCCGCCGCCGCGGGGGAAGACCACGAATGGCAGGAAATGTATCCTTCTTACGCTAAAATAGCCAGAGCCGAAGGTTTTGCGGAAATTGCCGACGTTATGGAACATATTGCCGTGGCGGAAAAGCAACATTCCAAAAGATATAAAGCCCTGCGCCAAAACATTTTGGACGGCAAGGTGTTTAAAAAAGACGGCAAAATTGTTTGGAGATGTTTAAACTGCGGGTATATTCACGAAGGCGACTCCGCCCCCGACAAATGCCCCGCCTGCGCCCACGAGAAAGATTATTTTGAAGTCTTGGGCGAAAACTGGTAAAAAGCTTTTAAAGGAGGGTTTATGCAGCATAAAGAAATTACTCTTAACGGAGCAAAACTCTCTTTGGAAGGTAAAGTATTATCCGTGGGCCAAAAAGCCCCCGATTTTACGCTTGCAGGCAATGATTTAAAACCCGTGTCCCTTAAAGATTTTAAGGGACGCGCGGTTATCTTGTCGGCAGTGCCTTCCTTAGACACCCCCACCTGCGATATGGAGACAAGACGTTTTAATAAAGAGGCTTCCGCTCTCGGGGATAAGGCAGTTGTTCTTACGGTAAGTAAAGATTTACCCTTTGCTCAGGCGCGCTGGTGCGCCGCGGCGGGGATAGACAGGGTTAAAACCCTTTCGGATTACAGAAACACCTCTTTCGCTTCCGATTACGGCATTTTAATAAAAGAGTTGTTTTTGCTTGCCCGCGCAATCTTTGTTATTGACGGCAACGGCGTAATAAAATATATACAATTTGTGCAGGAAGTCTCCAAAGAGCCGGACTATAAGGCTGTTTTGGACGAAGTTAAAAAAATAATATAGAGGGTGATTTTATGGTAAAACTTAACGAATTATATAAATGTTCCGTCTGCGGAAATATAGTGGAAGTTGTGCACGTCGGCGGCGGGGAGCTGGTCTGCTGCGGCAAACCCATGAATTTGCTTGAAGCCGGCGTTACTGAAGCCTCAACGGAAAAGCATATTCCCGTTATAGAAAAAATTGAAGGCGGATATTTGGTAAAGGTAGGCTCCGTCGCCCACCCTATGCTGCCCGAACACTATATAGAATTTATAGAAATTATGACCTCCGACGGCAAAATAGGCCGCAAATACTTAAAGCCCGGCGACGCCCCCGAAGCTAAATTTAATAATTGCAAAGGCGAAATTGTGTATGCAAGAGAGTATTGCAACATACACGGTCTTTGGGCGACAAAATAATATTAAGGAACAGCTATGCAAGCCATTAAAGTAACAGACAAAGTATATTGGGTAGGCGCGATTGACTGGAATATAAGAGATTTCCACGGCTATTCCACCAATAAAGGCACCACCTACAACGCGTTTTTAATCTTGGACGAAAAAGTAACGCTTATTGATACGGTAAAGAAAGAGTTTTACGACGAAATGCTTGCCCGTATCAAAAGCGTTACAGACCCGTCAAAAATAGATATTATCATCTCCAACCATGCGGAGATGGACCACAGCGGCGGCCTGCTTCGCGCCATTGAGGACTTTAAGCCGAGCCATGTTTACGCTTCCGTAATGGGCGTACAAAATCTTAAGGCACACTTCGGCGATAAAATAAATGTGGAAACCGTTGCCAACAACTCCACGGTTTCACTTGGGCAGGACAGCCTGACTTTTATTGAATCGCGCATGCTCCACTGGCCCGACAGTATGGTAACGCTGCTTAATAAAGAGAATATACTTTTCTGTAACGATATTTTTGGCATGCACTATGCTTCCACCCAGCGCTTTGACGACGAAATTACCGAAGAAACCTGGATATACGAAGCCAAAAAATATTATGCCAACATAATACTGCCTTATTCCAAAATGGTAAGCGCGTTTTTAAGCACGGTAAAAAAGATAGGGCTTTCCCCTAAAATCATCTGCCCCGACCACGGCTTTTTGTGGCGTTCTAACCCCGCGAAAGCTGTGGAAATGTATACGCAATTTTCCGCGCAGAAGAATAAAAAGAAAGCCCTTGTTGTTTACGATACAATGTGGGAAAGCACCCAAAAAATGGCCGCTTATATTACCGACGGCATAGTAAGCACGGGTGTGGAAGTTAAACAAATGCCCATGCACTCCAGCCACAGAAGCGATGTTGCTACGGAACTTTTAGACAGCGCGGCTTTGGTGTTGGGTACGCCTGTATTAAATCAGGAAATGTTCCCCACGGTATCCGATGTTACCACATACCTTAAAGGCCTTAGAAAAGAGGGCCTTGTAGGCGCGGCCTTCGGCTCCTACGGGTGGAGCGAAACCCCCTTTATAACGCTTGAAAACATTATGAAGGATATGAAGATAGAACTTGTCCACCCGACGGTAAAAAGCCGCTTTGTTCCGACGGAAGAAAAGCTTAAAGAATGTTTTGAGCTCGGCGTTACTATAGGTAAAAAAGTTTTGGAGAAAGTCCAATGAGTATAGACCCGCGCGCTTTAGCCGATATTTCTTACGGCGTTTTTATTGTAACCAGCGCCTGTGAAGGGAAGATAAACGGAATGATAGCTAATTCCGTCTTTCAGGTAACGGCGCAGCCGCCTAAAATAGCGATAGCGGTAAACAAAGAAGCGCTTTCGCACGAGTATATCTTAAAAAGCGGCAGGTTTTGCGTGCAGCCCGTAAGGGAAGGCGCAAATTTGCCGTTTATAGGAATATTCGGCTTTAGAACGGGCAGGACTTTTAATAAGTTTGAAAAAGTGCAGCATAAGATTTCCGAAAGCGGGCTTCCCGTCGTTACGGAAAATACTTTAGCCGCGCTTGAAGTAAAAACGGAGCAGGTTATAGATTTAGGCACGCACACAATGTTTATAGGGCCGGTTACCGCCAGCGAGGTTCTTACCGACGGCGCAAAACCGCTTACCTATGATTATTACCAGTGCGTTCTGCGCGGTAAAACCCCGCGCGGAGCTACAACCTTTAAAGAAAAAAAGGAGGACTGACTATGAAATACGTATGTACAGTTTGCGGATATGTTTACGACGAAGCCGTGGGTGATCCCGACAGCGGTATCGCCGCAGGTACAAAATGGGCCGACATACCCGACACATGGGTTTGCCCCGTTTGCGGAGTAGGCAAGGATCAGTTTACGCAGGAAGCGTAAGTTTTTCCCTTTCAAACAAAACCCCCTCTTTAGTTTTTGAGGGGGTTTTTATTTATGCCTGTTTAAGGTTAGAGGGGTTTTTGCCTGCAAGGAATAACCGAGGATACATAAAGCTTTAAATCGCGCCATAATTCATTTACGCTTAAATCTTTAAACATAATATAAACCAGCATAAAGCCGAGCAAAGCGGTTCTTATCGGCACGCCTATATTTATGCGCCATAACTCACTGTCGCACAACCAGTACCAGTTCATCGGGATAAATAACAGGCCAAAAATTATTCCATACATCACAATATCTTTTTTATTTTCCGCTTCTCCGTCGGCCGTAAACATAAAAAACGGCGGCAGCAGCCAAATAAGCGTGTAGTCAAAAGATACATAAGGCAACCATATAGAGCACGCGGCGAGGATAAAAATATCTTTCCAAAAAGCCTGTTTTTTAAGTATTACGATAAGGCTTGCAAGAGAGAAAAACGCAAAGCAAAATATCATATACGGGAAGGCCAAGGCGGAACTTATGCTTTTGTAAGTTTCTATCGTCATAGAATAGTAATTAAGCGCAACGGTAAACGGCAGCCTTATAAGCGCGTAAAGCGTGTGGGAAAAGGCTATACCTTGCGGCCCTATGGCGTATCTCTCGTTAAAATAAGCAAGGTTTACTGCAAGCCCGTGCGGGTTATTCCCCGTCAGAGCAAGGCCTAAAAAGAAGAAGCCTACGCTAAGCAAAACCGTAAGCAATAAGGGTTTAAATTGTTTATCTTTTACAAATAAAATAAGAAATACGGCGGGGTATATTTTTTGGGAGATTAACAGGGCAAGAATGATTGCCGCGGCGTAAAAAAACTTTTTTCCGTATGTTAAAATAAAAGCCGTAAACAAAGCAAAAAGCAGCATTTCCACATTGGCCCTTTCCGCTAAAAAGAAAACGGGATAACAAAGGAAAGTAAATATTATTGCCGCCCCGCCGCCGCCGTTTATATTTTTTAAATTTATCCTTGTATAACACAGCATAAAAACCAAAAAAGCAAAGACGGAAAACAAGGCCCCTGTTTGCGCGGGGAATATTCTTAAAGGCCAAAGCAGAACATAAGTAAGCGGCAGGTAATTATGCCCGATATACTGATACGGCTGCATTGTTCCCAAGACGGTATTTAGCGGGAACATAATGTCGCCAAAAGTATCGGGCCACGCGCAAAATAAAGTGCCGTAGGGATAAAAAGGTTTGCCTAAAATATAAACATAAAAAGCGCATACTGCTGCGGCAAAAAGCGTACCCGCGGCAACAATTAAAGCCGTAAGCCACACACGGCGGGAACGCTCTCCGCTAAACAGCAAAGCTTTTATTTTATCTATCATTTTAAGCCGATATTTTTAAGGAAAGGCTCGTTGGAAACAGGCCTGCCCAAAAAGTTTTTAACTAAATCTTCTTCGTCGTAACTGCCGCCTTGCGCCAAAATTTCTTTGCGGAATTTGCGGCCCAGCTGCGCGTTAAAAAGGCCCTGTTTTTCAAATTCGGAAAAGAAGTCCAACGCAATAACTTCCGCCCATAAATAACCGTAATAACCTGCATCGTATCCGCCCATAATATGGTCAAAACTCGCCTGCGGGTATGTGCCTTTTGTCATAGGCACGCGGCGGATAGTGTCGGAATATTTTGCCCAAAGCGCGGTGGTGTCAACAGGCTTTACGGCGGTGTTATACTTCATATCCATTTGCGCCAAAAAGTCCTGACGCAGGTAAAATGTGCCTGAACAGTGATTTTTTGCCGCAAGCATTTTTGCGATGGTTGCGTCGTCAAGCGGTTTGCCCGTTTTGTAACTTTTTGATATTTGTTTTAACACGACGGGGTGCCAAGCCCAGTTTTCAAGTATTTGGGAGGGGACTTCCACAAAATCCCTGCTGACTGACGTGCCTGAGATGGAAGAATATTTAGCTTCCGTCAGCACATTATGCAGGACGTGGCCGAACTCGTGGAATAAAGTTTCCACTTCCTCGTGTTTTAAAAGGGAAGGCGCGTCTTTTGTGGGCGGGTTTAAATTGGCGACAATAGCCGTAAAAGGCTTTTGATATGTGCCGTCGGACTTCATCTTGCCGTCAACCAAATCAAAGCATGCGGCGTGTTTATACTTGCCTTCTCTGGGGAAAAGGTCCATATAAATATAACCCACGGTTTTTTGCGTGTCGCGGTCCGTTACGGCATAGGTTTTTACATCTTTGTGCCACACGGGTATTTGCACGGGTTTAAATGTAACACCAAACAAATTGCCAAAGATATTAAACATATTCTCTATAACATAATCGGTGGGGAAGAATTCTTTTAATTTCTCTTGGTCTACGTCGTAATTTTCTTTTTTATGCAGATTGGTCCAATAGCCTGTTTCCCAAGCGTTAAGGCGTTTGCTTTTTATGCCCGATTTCTCAAATTTAAATTTAAGAATTTCCTTTTCTTCTTTTGCCGACATCGGTTTTAACTTCTTTTCCAAATCTTCCAAAAAGCTTATAACTGTTTTTGGGTCTTTTGCCATTCTGGTATCAAGGCGGTTTTCGGCGTGGTTTTTATAGCCCAAAAGCCTGGCGGAAGAATAGCGCAGCATAAGGGTGTCTTCCAATAATTTTACGTTTTCTTCCCCCCCTCTCCTGTTGTATTTATACTCAAGCGCTTTTCTGGCTTCATCATTTTTTGCGTTGAGCATAAAGGGGATATAATCGGGATAATCAAGCGTTACTATATATTTACCGTCGTCGGTTTTTTGCAGTCTGTTTATATAATCGTCCTCAAGGCCGTCCAACTGTTCTTTTGTAGCGGCAAGGGAATCTTTATAGTCGCGGATATTTTTGGAGAAATTTATGGAATTTTCGGAATTCTTTTTATTTATGTCTTTAAATTCTTCCAAATCTTTATCGTTAAGCGTTAAACCGCTTTTCTTAAAACCAATCATAGCGTCTTTAAGCATTTTTGCTTCTATCGGCGGCAGGGCGGGTTTGGTGTCGGCATAATCTTTAAAGGCTTGGTAAATATCGCGGCGCGTGGCGATATCTATCATATATTTACTTATTTCCTGCTCTAAGGCCAGTGCGGTATCACGCAGCGCGGTATCGTCGGAAACATAGGCTAAAAAACCTGCCTGCCCGATTGATTGGGAATATTTATCAAAAGCGTCTTCGTACGCTAAAAGAGTATTTTCAAAAGTTCTGTTTTCTTTTTTTACGGCAACTATTTTTGCAAGGTCGCTTTCCAATATTTTACGGGCGGAAGCTTCCGCAGGGGCTAAATCAGCCGCCTTGTAGTTAAAGTGAAGAACACCGTTTTCGTTAAACATTTTGTTTGCCATAACCGTTTCCCCCGCCGTCAAGCTTGTATACAGTAAAAAGAAAGAAAGGAATAAAGAAAATAGTTTCATATATTCTATAAGCAACAGCGTTTTAATTTTGTTATAATATTTTATAAAATAATATACCTGCCTTGCAGGGAATATCACTTATAAGAGAGAACAAAAAAATGTACGAACCGTTTGTCCCTAAGGAAATTTTCCTTACGAAAGGCGTTGGCAGACATAAAGAAAAACTTGCTAGCTTCGAGGAAGCCCTCCGAGATGCTAAAATTGCAAAATTCAACCTGGTGCCGGTATCAAGTATTTTCCCGCCCAGATGCAAGGTTGTCTCAGTCAGTAAAGGTTTGGAAAAATTAAGCGCAGGCCAGATTTTGCACTGCGTAATAAGCAGAAACACGAGCAACGAGAACAGACGTTTAATCTCCGCCTCGGTGGGTCTTGCTATACCTAAAGAAAAGAGCACACACGGATACATTTCTGAACACCACAGCTTCGGTGAAGCCGACCAAAAAGCCGGCGACTATGCTGAAGATCTGGCGGCCATGATGTTATCTACTACACTCGGTATTGAATTTGATAACAATACCACCTGGAACCAAAAGGAAGAAATTTGGAAAATGAGCGGCAAAATTGTTAAGACGACAAATATTACCCAGTCGGCCATTTGCGTTGACGGTGTATGGACAACGGTCGTTGCCGCCGCAGTGTTTGTAAGATAATTAAAATAACTATATGAAAAGTAAAAAAGCTGAGCAGTTCCTTGCCGTGGAGGGCGGTCAACCCCCTCTGGGTAAGTGTCGTTTTGCAGTAATTCCCGTGCCGTATGAAAGAACAGTTTCCTACGGCGCAGGTACGGAAAAAGGCCCCGCGGCCATTATAGAAGCCTCCCCGCAAATAGAGTTGTGGGACGAAGAAACAAAAACGGAAACGTGGAAGGAAGGGATATTTACCCTCCCCGCCATTAATTGCAAAGGCAGCGAAAAAGCAGTTTTTGACCGTATAGAGAAGTACGCGGCGGACTATATGTCAAAAAATAAAGCTTTGCCCATTTACTTGGGCGGCGAGCATTCAATATCTCAGGCGCTGATAGCCCCTTATATCAACAAGTACGGCAAAAAGCTTTCAGTGTTTCATTTTGACGCTCATGCTGATTTGAGGGAATCTTATTACGGCGACGAAAGATCCCATGCCTGCGCGGTTTACCCGGCTTCAAGAGAAGTTAAAGTGGTGCAGTGCGGCATCAGAAGCGTCGGTTCTGACGAAAAGCAGAATATAAACAGCGGTAATGTAAAAACCTTTTTAATGCACGAAAATTTGGATATTAAAAAATTAATACCCAATGTGCTTAAAAATCTTACGGATACTGTTTATATGACGATAGATGTAGACGGCTTTGACCCGTCCGTCGTCCCCGGCACAGGTACACCCCAACCCGGCGGATTTACCTGGTATGACGCCATGGCCTTGTTTAAAGCAGTATGCCAGACGAAGAACGTTGTAGCGATAGACGTTGTGGAAACAGCTCCGATAAAAGGCAGCAATATTTCGGAATTTAATGTTTCTAAGATGGTATACCGGCTGATGGGATATATAAGCACAAAGTAAGAATCTATTAGTACATTTACCCTGCTTGGCTTTGCCGAGCAGGGTTTTTTGTTTGTTATTTATAGGGGCCTGTTCTGTCGGGAAAAAGCTAGCAGATTTCCATATTTTGGTAAATTTTAATTTTTTCTTCGCTAAACTACCGAAACTCACTGCGTTCGTGTACTCTCTTGTAGTCCGCGCTCAGAATAAAATCAAAATTTCCTCAAAATCTTAAAATCCACGCGTGCTGTCATCAAATATGTTCTATGACGGAAGGCATGGATAAAACGCATGGTCCTTCCCTATCTGCATGGAAGTGCGCCGTTGCCCCCTCGCCTTGCTGCAAAATACTTCTAACAACACTTCTTCCGCGTAGCAATGTTTGGCAGGCGTTTTATATATTTCGTTCCACAGAGCGCTTTTCTTGGAATGATTAGAAGAACCAAGGACACTTTTCCAAAGTTTAAAAATTTATTCTTCAAAAAACAGTTAACCGCCATTTTTTCAAAAACCCATAATTTTTATTTTTTCCAGAAACTTAATCCTGCCTGCTACTTTTTAAGCTCCGCTTTTACTTCTTTTTTAATTTCCATTTCATTTTCTTTTTCCCATTTTTTATTTTTAGCATTTCTTCTTTTATCTCAAGTTAGTTTTACTAACAATAAGATAAAAAAGACCCGCGGGAACAACTTTTTGACATTTTGCTAAAAAACTATTGCCGACTATGGCCCAAAATGCCTGATTTTAGCTAAAAAGGGGCTTTTTAGCCGTTTTTGCTACAGCTTCGCGGCAACTACTCTTTCTTTTAAAATAAGCCTTAAATAAAGCATTTATGCTGATTTGCAAAATTCTCCGACGGAGATTTTGGCATTTATCCTGCTAAAAATGCCTGTTTTATAAAAATCAAAGGTTTTCATGTGAAAACAACCGCAAAATTTGAAAATCTGCCGAAAATATTTTTACCAAAAGTTATTTTTGCCGCAAAGATTGTGCAGCACTAAAACTTGCTGCCAAAAAAAGGACTTCAAAAAATAACCAAACAAAAACCCCGCGATTTTAAAAACCGCAGGGTTTTGTTTTTTGCAAATCTAAAAACTATAAAAGTTTGCTTTTAAGTTTTTCTGCGATAACTTCAAGTTCTTCCAAAGAATTATAATAAACAACCAAAGTTCCTTTTTCAGGTTTGGCGCCATGCTTAATTTCAACCTTGGTGCCAAGCGCTTCCTGCAGGCCTTGTTCAAAGGCTACGGTATCGGGATTCTTTTCTACCTTCTTTACTTCTTTGGGGGACATTATGTCCCTTGCGGCATTTTCTGCCTGGCGTACGGACATTTTGGAAGAAAGCATCTTTTTAAATAAAACTTCCCGTTTATTACTGTCCGATACCATAAGCAAAGCCCTGCCGTGGCCTTCTGTTAAAGCCCCTTCTTCTATGGCCTTTTGCATAACTTCGTCAAGGGTTAAAAGCCTTAAAGAATTAGATACGGCCGCTTTGGATTTGCCGCAATATTCGCCAAGTTCCGTTTGGGAAATACTGAATTTTTGCATAAGGCTTTTATAGCCTAAAGCGGTTTCAATAGGGTTTAAATCTTCCCTTTGAATGTTCTCAATTAAGGCCAAAGCGCACATTTGTTTATCATCCAAGCGGGCGTGAACTATGGCGTCAATATCTTTAAATCCGGCAAGCTGCGAGGCCCTAAAACGTCTTTCGCCCACAACCAATTCGTACTTATCTAAGCCCGCATCATAGACCACAACGACAGGCTGGGTAAGCCCGTGCTGCTTGATTGAAAGGGCTAATTCCTTTAAGCTTTCTTCATTAAAATTCTTGCGCGGCTGATAGCGGTTGGGGATTATTTTGTCCAGGTCTATTTTTTGTACTCTGGCTTTTATTCCTTCGCTTTCAGATTGTCCTTCTTCTATATTCCCTGCTAAAAGAGCGTCTAAACCTTTGCCTAAAGCCTGCCTCATAATTATCCTCCAAAATCATAATCCGTGCCTTGGGCAACGGTGTTTTTATATTGTTCGTAGCTGTTTGCGTCAGCGCCTCTTCTTACCAAAAACTCAATGGCTAACTCTATATAAGCTTTTGTGCCGCGGCAGGAAGGGTCATATTCAAAAATGCTTTGCCCGAAGCTTGGGGCTTCCGCAAGGCGGATGTTTCTGGGGATTGGGGTTTTGTAAACCTTATCTCCATAGAACCTGCTTATTTCTTCTTTAACCTGATTGGCAAGGTTCATTCTGGCGTCATACATAGTCAAAATACCGCCGTCAACCTTAAGCTGCGGGCTTAAAAACTGCTTAACTTTGCCTGTAGTATTAATAAAATGGGCAAGGCCTTCCATGGCATAATATTCACATTGGATAGGGGTTATAACGCTGTCGGCCGCAACCAAAGCATTGATTGTAAGCAAGCTTAAAGAGGGGGGGCAATCTATTATAATAAAGTTGTACATTTTCTTTAAAGTAGCCAAGGTTTCTTTAAGAACTTTTTCCCTGTTTGGCACGCCTACAAGCTCAACTTCCGCCCCTGCCAAGTCTTTGCTGGCGGGTAAAAGGTCAAGCATTTCATTGCTGGTTTGGCGCACAACTTCTTTAAATGTTGCCGTTTTTGTAAGCAAGTGATAGATGGATTTGCCGCCCGGTTTTACAACCACCCCAAGCCCGCTGCCCGCATTGCTTTGCGGGTCAAAATCCACCAAAAGAACCTCTTGTCCTAAACAGGCAAGAGCATAAGAAAGGTTAACGGCCGTAGTTGTTTTTCCGACGCCGCCTTTTTGGTTTGCTACGCATACTATTTCGCCCATTATCTTGTTTCTCCTATTTCCAATATTTAATATAAAAATTTTATTTAAGTCAATCTGTTTTTAAGTTTTCATGTGAAAACAGGCAAAAATATAAGAAAAAATGCAAAGTTTCACGTGAAAACAAATAGTATTAGGTAAACTAACAAATATAAAGATAGCATATCTAACTTTTTGCCGTCCAAAATTTTGGCAACTTTTTAGCATTTTATGCTGCGCTAAAGGTTGTTTTGTCGCTTTACCTTTTGGCAGGCGTTAATAAAGTTGCTTTTCTTGGCAAGGTTTCAACCGTATTAAAGTATGCCAAGTTTTGTTTTGGGAGAGGTCCCGTGGAATCCTCTGCCCGACCGCAAAAGGCGGTTTGTTTGGCAAAATATCAACAGTAATATTTGTGCAGCGTATGCTCTGCCCTCCTATATATAGCGGCGCTGGTTAAAGAGAAAAATATAGTTTTGGGGAATGTAAAAAATAAAATTTACTTTTTAGGGCCGCGAGTTGAGCAGGCTGAGTAAAAAGTTGGCTTATAACAGCCTCGAGCAATAAGGGGGATATAAACATAGCAAAAGCCCATAAGGCGGTGTTTATGACGACAATTTTCACTTAAATATCGGCACAATATGTAAAAACAACGGGTAAAAAAATCCCCCGCTTTTAGGGCGGGGGGATAAAACATTTATAAAGTTTTTGATTATTTAATAACTTTTATTCTCTTAATCGGCCAGTGTACAAACCACGCCTTCCCTTTTATATTGCCTTCAGGCACAGGGCCCCAAAAGCGGGAATCGCAGGAGAAATCTCTGTTATCTCCAAGCACCAAATATTGGCCTTGCGGCACGGTTACGGGGCCAAAGTAATCCCTAAGATATATACCAAGGTAATTTTCCAGCTCTCTGCTTTCCCATATTTTCTGGTATTCGTCATGCGGCAGCGGCAACGGTTGTTCAACGCGGATAATGTCTTCATATTTTTCGTATGGCTGCGGGTCAAGCGGTTTATTATTGATATAAATTATTTTATTTTTCACTTCCACCACGTCGCCCGGCAAACCTACAACTCTTTTAACAAAATCCCTACCGTATTGCGGGCCGCCGCAGTTTATTTGTTCTTTATTCTCGGCGGGGAAGGCAAAAACCACCACATCTCCGCGCTTAACGGAATTAAAATGTACAAGTTTTTGCTTCATCAAAGGCAGTCTTAACCCGTAAGTTATTTTATTGACAAAAAGGTTATCGCCCTCTAAAAGAGTATCGCGCATAGACGCGGAGGGGATTTTGAACGCCTGTATAAAAAAGAACATTACGACGGCGGCAAAAAAAGCGGCAAAGTAAACTGTTTCCGCCCAGTCTAAATTAACGGCGTAAAGTTTTTCCTTAGTTTTCTCGTCGCTTTTCGCGGCTTTATTGGCAAGATAACATGCCCCGCCTAAAGTTGCCGCCAGAATAAGAGCAAATGCTTTTGCGCTAAGCCCGCCTTCTATGCCGTTTTTAGCCATAAAATTAAGAACATAATAAATAAGCGCGCCCGCAATTACGGCAAAGGCGGCGTTCCATATTACAAAATAAGTTTTGCTTTGCAAAAAGCCTTTCTTTTTAAGATATTTTGCCAGCTTTGCAAATACAAAAGAAACTATACCTACTATCAGCAATTTTTCTTCCATTTTCTATCCTCGTGTAAGAGCTTCGTTGTTTAATTTTTTAAATTTATTTTTTATCATCAGTTTTATTATATCCCACAAGCCGGGGATATTTTCCGCCGCCAACTTAAGCAGATATACCGTCGTAACAAGCGGTTTTTTGTGTTGCACCTGCATGGGCGCGCCGCCGGCCGCCAGCCATTGTTTATAATAACGCCGCCACAGAAGGCTTGGCAGATTATTCCAAAATTTATTTGCGCCCATAGTGTGCGCTATATAAGCTGCGCCCGTCGTAACGGGGGAGAGCGCGGGGTGCGCGTTAAAGTATCTTGGCAAGGTGGAAACCTTCAGCTTAAAATTTTGTAAAGCTATGTTTATTATCGCCTGGTCTATCCATAAAATTTTAGGCGCAAGGCTCTGCGTCTGTAAATAACACCAGTTTTTAAGTTCTTTATAAGAAGGCAAACCGTCGTTAAGCGCGATAAGCCCCGTATTGTAATTCTGGCGGGTAAAATTAAAGCCTTTTATTCTGCCGCAAAAATTAGACGCCACAATATTATCGTCGTGGACCATAGCTATGCCCGCTTTGTTAAGCTTTAAAATATTTTCGCATTCCTTTTTAACCAGCATATCAATATCAAGGTATATTACATTCTTATATTGCTCCAAAAGGCCGAAGCATTCATATTTTGCCATACACAGTACGCTGTACCTTTGCAGCATTTGCAGGCGGGACGGGTCAAAAGGCAGATTGAATTGTTTAAAGTTTAGGGGAAGGAGCGAATTTAAGACGGTTTGATTTCCCGCGGAGATATCCGTGTGATATACAAAAACTTCGCCGCGCGCGAAAAGTTTGGGGGAGTTTTCTTTTAAGCTCAGCAGACACGCTGCTAAAGCAAAGGCGTGTTTATCGTCTGCGGCCAGCACAAAGGCAAGCTGTTTTTTATCTGCGGTTTCCATTTAAAAATTATAACACTTTGGGCGGATAACTTAAATACGGTTTAGAAATTAACGGAAAGAATTTTTATTTCAAACGGTTTCATTTCTAATACCAACCCGCGTTTTTTAACTTCCGCCGTCGGCATAGAAAGTATAGTATCCGTAAATTCTTCTTTAATAAACACCGTTTCCTGCTGCGGAACTCTGTCAAGGGGTAAAATAAACTTTGCCGGCGTCGCGCCGTAGTTTATCACCACGGCTTTACAGGTGGAAAGCTGCGTCCAGCACCAGGAAAGTATATTTTTGAAAGATTGGTCTTTTTCGTCAATGGCTTTTGTGTGTTTAAGCGTCCATTGCCCGCCGTGGAACGTGGGGTTGTTGATGATAGAAAGAAGCTTTTTATAAAAAGCAAAAATTTCTTCGTCTTTATATTTTTCTTTTGGTATATATTGTATCGGAAGGCGGCGCTTTTCCCCGTAAATTTGGGAAAGGGTAAACAGCCTTGCGCCTGTTATGGTTGCGGCAACGGTTGCGGCCGCCAAAGATTTTTCTTTACCAAAGGCGGTAATAGGGGCTTCTTCGTCGTGATTGGAAATAAATCTTATAGACCTTTTTTGATACAAATGTTCCGCGTTTAAATGGCCCTGTATATCCTGCGGGTTGGAAAGTAAAAGCCTGTCGTAAAGCGTTTTATCATAGGTATAATCAAAGCCGAGTTCCTGCACTTCCCACTCAAGGCCCCAATAAACTTCCGCAGCAAAGGTAAAAAACGGGTGCTGCTCTCTAACCTTTTCTATTGCCTCGGGCCAAAATTCGTCGCGCGGGGTTTCTTCCTGTATATATTTGCCCCAGGTATCACGGAAAACCTTATTTAACATAAGCATAACCATATCGCATCTTAAACCGTCGCACATAGAAGATACTTTAAGCAAAGTATCCAGCAGATATTTGCGCGCCTTAATGTTAAAATGGTTTATCTGCACGGTATCTGTCCATGGGGGATAATGCGGGTCGCGTCCGTAGGCCAGCCAGTCGCCTTTTTCCGTCTTAAAAAATTCACTTTTATTTTGCGGTTCGCCTTTATGGCGTATAAAAATATCGGGGTCTGTTAAGGTAAGGGGATTGTCTATGGAAAGGTGATTGCCTGCAAAATCCAAAATAAGGCTTATGCCGAATTCGTTTAATTTTTCGCGCAGTTTTATTAAAGCCTCGTCGCCGCCCAAAGAAGAACTTACGCGGTAGTCGTAAATAGAATACTGCGAGCCCATTATGTCTTCTTTAGAATATCCCGGTTGCACTTTGGCAAGATAATTATTGATGCCGTCATCATTTCTGGCTATGCTGCGGGAAGCGGGGCTTTCCTGCCACACTCCCATAAGCCAAATAGCGTCAAAACCGCCCGCTTTTATTTCAAACAGATAACTCTCGGGGATATCGGCCAGGGTAATGTCCCTGCCAAGGTCCCTTTTTATCTTATTAAACCATTCATGCGTATTTACTTCCAGAATATGAGGATTAGTTCTCATATCATAGCCCCTTTAGATATTTTAGTTATATCACTTTAGCAGTAAAAAGTCCACCCTTTTAAATTTTTTAAAATATTTATGTAAAAAATTCTAAAATAGGCTTATGGATAATTTAGCCCAAATTCAGGCATTTTACAATAAGGACACTTCTTCGATCCGTCGGAGCTATCAGCCCTTTTATAATCTAAAAATCAATATGATAAGCGCGGGCTGCTATGGCAGCGGCGTAAGCGAAAGCACGGGCGCGCTTAATACTTACTTTAACGAACTCGGCCTTAAATCATTTTGGCAGTGCATTAAAGCGGAGGAGGATTTTTTATCTCTTTCCAAGCATTTGGCCAATTCCTTCTGCTCCGCAACCACAAAAGCAAACAAAAGCGATTTGGAGGCTTTTGAAAGGCAGTCTTCCGCTCTGCGGTTGGACGCGGACTGCGACATTTTGTATGTCCACGACCATCACGGGCTTATAGCCGCCTCCAAAATAAAAGGCGTTAAAAAAATATACAGGTGCCACTTTGACGTTTCCTGCGCGCATGGGGAAGTTTGGGATTTTTTCCGCCCCTATATTGAAAGTTTTGACGCGGTTATCTTCTCCTCCCCGCAGTTTCATAAAGAACTGGACGCGAATATTTTTTATATCTTACCGTCAATAAACCCGCTTTCCGTAAAAAACACTTTTGTTCCGCGCCCCGCCGCTTTAGATGTTTTGCAGTCTTTCGGCATACCCGCCGATAAACCTATTATCTCTCAGGTGTCCCGTTTTGACAGGCTAAAAGACCCCTTTGGCGTAATAGATACTTTTAATATTGTGCGTAAGGAAGTCCCCTGCCGCCTTATTTTTGCTGGCGGACACGCGCAGGACGACAGCGAATCGCGCCAAGTTTACGAAGAAGTCAAAAAAAAGGCCAACGGCGATAAAGATATTTTTATCCTTGCCATTGATAAGCAGGATTATAATATAGCCGCCATACAGAGCATAAGCGACGTAATTATCCAAAAATCTTTAAGCGAAAGCTTCGGCCTTGCGATTACCGAAGCTTTATGGAAGAACAAGCCCGTCGTGGCCAGTGATGTCGGCGGAATTAAATTTCAGATAAAAGACGGGCAAACAGGCCTTCTTTGCAAAGATATTCCCACCTGCGCGCAAGCTGTTTTGCGCCTTCTTAAAGATAAGCCGCTTGCCAAAAAGCTTGGGGCAAACGGACATAATTTGGTTAAAGAAGAATTTTTGATAACCAAAGAATTGCAAAAGCATTTAGAAATCTTTAAAAAAATACTACAATAAAAGTAACCCGCTTTTAAAACAGGTTGACCGCCGCGCCCCGCCGCCAAAGCGGAGGACGGCGTCTAAAAGGTTATTTTTATGATACAGAAAGGCGACCACCTTATAATAGCAGGCCTTGGTTTAGAGTTTGCAACGGTTATGTGTCTTGGCTTTTTCGGCGGGTATTTTTTGGATAAAAAATACCACACTACCCCTGTTTTTACTCTGGCTTTAAGCGCGGCTGCTTTTGCCCTCGGCATTTATCTGGTTGTTAAAGCGGCAAAACAAGCGGTAAACAAAAACGGTATTAAAAAATGATAGAAGAACTTTTATCCCACCATATACTGGACCACAGTTTTCACGTCTCTTTTTTAGGCGCGCATTTGCCGATAACAGCCCACTCTGTTTTTATGTTTGCATTAAGCGTTTTTCTGCTTATTTTCCTGCCTTGGGCCGTCAGCCGTAAGGGCGGGCTTATCAAAACGGCGGTAGAAGGTTTTGCTCTCTTCGTCCGTGACGAAATTGTTGTTCCCAATTTGGGGCACGAAGGCCATAAACTTGTTCCGTTTTTCTGCACTCTTTTTATCTTCCTCCTGCTTGCCAATTATATAGGTTTAGTCCCCGGTACGCGCACCATTACCGCCAATATTTCAATAACGGCGGGTATGGCTTTGGTAAGCTTTTTTCTTATCGTCGGTTTGAGCATAAAGGAAAACGGGGTTTTCGGTTTTTTTAAAACCTTTATCCCCGGAGGCGTTCCCGCCTGGCTTGTACCGCTTTTGTTCCCTTTGGAAATTATCAGCCTTGCCATAAGAATTTTTGTACTCGCCGTCCGTCTTTTTGCCAATATGGCGGCGGGGCATATAGTGCTTATCGGTTTGTTTTCTTTTATCTTTATTCTGGGCGAACGCAGCCTGCTTGCGGGTTACGGTTCCGCTTTCCCCGTTTTGGGTATGACGCTTTTTGTAAGTATTTTAGAATTACTTGTAGCCGCGATACAGGCCTATGTTTTTACATTGCTTACGGCCATCTTCGCAGGGCTGCAAATGCACGCACATTAATACAGGAGGAGTAAACTATGGAACTTGAAGTTCTTAAATATGTCGCAGCAGGTATCGGCGCGGGATTATCCGTAATCGGCGCGGCCATCGGTATCGGCAAAATCGGCGCGGCTTCTTTGGAAGCTACCGCCCGCCAGCCCGAAATGGCAGGCACAGCCAGAATCACAATGATTATCGCGGCAGCTTTGGTGGAAGGCGCAACCTTCTTCGCCCTTGTTATCTGCCTGATGATGACTTTATAATTTAAACCGTAAAGGAAAGTATGGACGCATTATTAAAACCCGATACAGGGTTAATGTTTTGGACCATAGTCAACTTTCTTATACTTGCTTTTCTGCTTGCAAAATTTGCGTGGAAGCCTCTTTTAAAATCCCTTAAAGAAAGGGAAGATAAAATAGCAAATGACGTCGCTTCCGCCCAGCAGGCCAGAAACGAGGCCCAAAGAATCCAAAAGGAACTTGAAGCCCGTCTGGAAAGCATAGCAAAAGAAAGTTCGGCTAAACTCAAAGAAGCCGCCGCCTTAGGAGCCAAGGAGAGGGAAGCTATCCTTTCCGCCGCCAAAGCGGAGGCCCATACTCTTATCAACCAAGCCCGCGCTGAAATTGAAGCGCAGACGGAAAAAGCAGTAGAAGCCGTAAAAAAAGAAGTTATTAACACAACCATGTTGGCGGTTAAAAAGGTTATCGCTAAAGAAGCCGATGCCCAAACCAACGCCAAACTGGTGGAAGATCTGTTAAAGGACATTAAGGTTAAATGAAAACCAACACACTCCTCTTAGCCAAAAGATACGCCGCCGCTTACGACGCCCTTGCAAAGGACGTTAAAGAAGCGCAGGCAAATCTTGCCGCCTACAACAAAGCGCTTGAAGCTTTGGAAGGCGCAAAAGCATATATAAAGAATCCGTGTCTGCCTTTTAAGGTAAAAGCGGATATATTGGCTAAGGTTTTGGAAGACGGCAAAGCGGCCTCTCTTATAAAGCTGCTTGTGTCGGCAAAAAGGTTTTATTTGGCTCAGGCGGTTTCTTTGCAGATAAGCGGGTTAATAGATAAAAGACTTGGTTTGCAAAGAGTAAGCGTAACATCAGCCGCACCTGTTAATGATGCCGCCCGCGCCGCCTTAAGCAGCGCTTTGGAGCAGTATTTTAACAGTAAAGTAGCGGTTACTTTTACGCAGGATAAAGACCTCCTTGCGGGGGTAGTTGTGCGCCGCGGCGATTTACGCATAGACGGCAGCGCGGCGGGCCGCATAGAGCAGCTTACTAAAAATTTAACAGAAAGGTAAAAAGAATATGGGTATCAGACCTGATGAGATAACCTCAATAATCAAAAATAAAATAGAAAACTTTGTACCTCAGGCACAGACGGACGAAGTCGGAACCGTAATCAGCGTAGGCGACGGTATAGCCAGAATTTACGGCCTTAACAATGCCGTAGCAGGGGAACTTTTAGATTTTCCAAACGGCCTTAAAGGCTTGGTATTAAACTTAGAATACGACAATATCGGCTGCGTGCTTATGGGTTCCGATACCGAAGTTAAAGAAGGCGACAGCGTAAAGCGCACGGGTAAGGTTATCAGCATACCCGTAGGCGAAGAACTTTTAGGCCGCGTTGTTGACCCTCTTGGTAATCCTTTAGACGGTAAAGGCTCTATTAAAACCACGCAAACCCGCCCTATGGAAATGGTTGCCCCCGGCGTTGTAGAACGCCAGCCCGTAGTACAACCGCTTCAGACAGGCATTAAAGCCATTGACGCAATGGTGCCGATAGGCAAAGGCCAAAGAGAACTTATCATCGGCGACCGCCAAACAGGCAAAACAGCCATAGCTTTAGATACCATTATCAACCAAAAGCAACAGGGCGAAGGCGTAATTTGTATTTATGTCGCCGTCGGCCAAAAACAAAGCACGGTGGCGCAGGTTGTGCAAACTTTAACGGATTTCGGCGCAATGCCTTATACCATAGTGGTAGCGGCAACGGCCTCCTCCCCCGCTTCCCTGCAATATGCCGCGCCTTACGCGGGTTGCGCAATGGGCGAATATTTTATGTGGAAAGGCAAAGACGTACTTATTATTTACGACGACCTTTCCAAACACGCGCAGGCATACAGACAAATGTCCCTCCTGCTCCGCCGCCCCCCCGGCCGCGAAGCTTACCCCGGCGACGTCTTTTACTTGCACTCCAGACTTTTGGAGCGCGCCTGCAAACTTAGCGAAAAGAACGGCGGCGGCTCTTTAACCGCTTTGCCTATTATTGAAACGCAGGCTAACGATATTTCCGCCTATATTCCTACTAACGTTATTTCCATTACCGACGGGCAGATTTATCTTGACGCAAATATCTTCCGCTCGGGTATGAAGCCCGCCATTGACGTCGGTTTTTCAGTATCCCGCGTCGGCGGCTCCGCCCAAAAGAAAGCAATGCGTAAAGTGGCGGGAACATTAAGAATTGACTTGGCGCAGTTTCAGGAACTTGAAGCTTTTGCGCAGTTCGGTTCCGAATTAGATAAAGAATCTCAGGCGCAGATAGCCCGCGGTCAGAGAATGAAAGAACTTTTAAAGCAGCCGCAATATAAACCTATGCTCGTGCAGGAACAAGTGCTTGTTCTGTTTGCGGGTACAAAAGGGTATGTTGACGGTATTGCGGTAACTAAAGTTCTTGAATATCAAAACGAACTTCTTTCCTTCGCCAGAACAAAATATCCTCAGGTGCTTGAAGCTATTGCCAAGGAAAAAGTCCTTTCCGCCGAAACGGAACAAAAAATCACCGCGCTTTTAGAAGAATTTAAACCTATGTTTAAGGAGAATAAATAAATGCCCCAGAAAAAATATTTAATTACCGGCGGAGCCGGCTTTATAGGCAGCAACTTGGCGTTTGAATTACAAAATCAAGGACACAGCGTTACAATAGTTGATAATTTTTCCACGGGACATTTTAAAAATCTTATTGGTTTTAAGGGCGATGTTGTAGCCGCCGATGTTTTTGAAGATATGATTGGCGACGATTATTTTGACGCTATCTTCCACGAAGCCGCCATAACGGATACCAACATTCACGACCAAAAACTTATGATGCAGATGAATGTGGAAGCCTTCAAAAACATATTAATGTACGCCGCGGAAAACGAAATTAAGAGAGTTGTTTATGCCTCTTCCGCCGCCACTTACGGTAACGGCGCTTGCCCTATGAACGTAGCGCAGGTTCCCGCGCCGGAAAATATTTACGGCTTTTCCAAAGCCATTATGGACAATGTCGCGCGCGAATTTGCAAGCGAAAATCAGGATATGACAATCGTCGGCCTCCGCTATTTTAACGTCTATGGCCCGGGCGAATATTTTAAAGGCAAAACATCAAGCATGATGTACCAGCTTTATCATCAGATGAAAGCGGGCAACAGACCCAAAATTTTCCGCGCAGGCGAACAGGAAAGAGATTTCGTCTACATTAAAGATATTGTTAAAGCCAATCTTTGCGCCTTAACGGCAAAAGAAAGCTGCGTAGTTAACGCAGGCAGCGGCAAGGCCCGCAATTTTAACGACGTGGTTAAATGTTTAAACAATGAACTCGGCACCAATCTTCCGCCCGAATATATAGAAAATCCGTACAGTTTTTATCAGATGAAGACCGAAGCCGATATAGCTTATTCAACGGAAAAAATCGGTTATACTCCCGACTATACTTTAGAAGCAGGCATAGCCGATTACGTTAAAGTTTTGGAAGCCAAAAACGCAAAATAAATAAAGGTTTTATATGGAATCATTACGCGACATCAGGCAGGAAGTTAAAGCAATCAAATCCACCAGGCAGATAATGCTTACGATGAAGATGATTTCTTCCGCCCGCATAAAAAAAGCCCAGCACCAAATGGAAGAGGGCAGACCTTTTGCGCAAAAAATGGCTGTTATGATAGACAATCTGCGTAAGGATATACAAGACCCGCAAAGCGCTATTCGCAACAGCGCGGCATATCGCTTTTTTGATAATTCCGCCGCCGATAAAAACGCTGTCGGCCTGCTGTTGATAACGGCAGATAAAGGCCTTTGCGGCGCGTTTAATGCCGTGGCTTTAAGGGAAACTTTAAAGTGGATACGCGATAATGAAGATAAGGAAAAATATGTTTTTGTAGTGGGTAAAAAAGGCCGCGATTTTCTGCGCCGTCTTAAATTGCCCCGCCTTACCGTTATCGGCGAGCTTATCGGCATCTTCCCGCGCGCGGGTTACGCCCACGCCACAATGATAAAAGACACCTTTGTTCAAGTTGCGCAGGAAAAGAACATAAGCACCGTGGACGTTATTTATAATAACTTCAAATCCATGGCGTCGCAAACGCTTATGAACAAAAGATTTTTACCGTTTAATTTTGAGGAAATTGCAGGCGAAGAAGACCTTTCAGACTTTGTGTTTGAGCCTGATATGCTTGAAATCTTCTTAACGCTTCTCCCGCGCTATTTAAGCGCCGCGGTTTACAGATTCCTGCTGGAATCTCAGGCGGCGGAACTTGCCGCGCGTATGAACGCAATGGAATCGGCAAGCAAAAACGCAAGCGATATAGTGTCTGCCTTAAGCGTAAAATTAAACAAAGTCAGACAGGCAAGCATTACCAATGAAATTAACGAAATTGTCAGCGGCGCAAACGCGCTTAATAATTAAAAGGAAACACCTATGAATACAGGAAAAGTGGTACAGATAATCGGGCCCGCGGTAGACGTACAGTTTGACAGCTCCGCCCTGCCCGCCATTAATAATGCTTTAGAAATTAAGCTGGACGATAAAAACACCGTTGTGGTGGAAGTCGCCCAACAGCTGGGCGATAATATCGTCCGCGCTGTCGCTTTGGCCCCTACCGACGGTATTGCGCGCGGCGCGCAGGCCGTTGATACGGGTTCCCCGCTTAAAGTCCCCGTGGGCGACGGCTGCTTGGGTCGTCTTATGAACGTTTTAGGCCAGCCGCAGGATTACAGAGGCCCTATTGACGCCGCTATGCACACCTCTATCCACACTCCTCCCCCGACTTTAGAAGAACAGCAAACCACACCCGCTTTGTTTGAAACGGGCATTAAAGTTATAGACCTTATCGCGCCTTATATGAAGGGCGGCAAGGTAGGTTTGTTTGGCGGCGCGGGCGTAGGTAAAACCGTTATTATTATGGAACTTATTAACAACGTTGCGCGTCAGCACCACGGCAGTTCCGTATTCGGCGGCGTCGGCGAACGCAGCCGCGAAGGTAACGATTTATGGCTGGAAATGCAGGAAAGCAAACTTGCAGACGGCAGTAGCGTTTTAGATAAAACCGTGCTTGTCTACGGGCAGATGAACGAGCCACCCGGCGCAAGAGCCAGAGTAGCTTTAACGGCTTTAACGCAGGCGGAATATTTTAGAGACCAAAAAGGACAGGACGTGCTTTTGTTCTTAGATAATATTTTCCGTTACGTTCTTGCCAACTCGGAAGTTTCCGCCCTTTTGGGACGTATGCCTTCCGCTGTCGGTTATCAACCCACTTTAAATACGGAAATCGGCGCCTTGCAGGAAAGAATTACCTCCACCAAAAAAGGCTCGGTAACCTCCATTCAGGCGGTTTACGTTCCCGCAGACGACCTTACCGACCCCGGTGTAGCCGCAACTTTTACTCACTTGGACGCGACAACGGTTCTCTCCCGCCAGTTAGCCAGCTTGGGTTTATACCCCGCGGTTGACCCTTTAGATTCCACATCAAGAATTTTAGACGCCAGAATCATCGGGCAGGAACACTACGACACCGCGCAGGGCGTGCGCAAAATCTTGCAGAAATATAAAGACTTGCAGGATATTATCGCAATCTTGGGTATGGACGAACTGAGCGAAGACGACAAGCTTACCGTTGCGCGCGCAAGAAAGATACAAAAGTTTCTTTCCCAGCCGTTCTTCGTGGGCGAAAAATTTACGGGCCTTCCCGGCAAATATGTAAAAATTGCCGATACAATTAAAGGCTTTAAGGGAATTCTCTCAGGCGATTACGACCATATACCCGAACAGGCTTTCTTCGGCTGCGGCGGTATAGAAGACGTTCTTGCCAACTACGAGAAAATGCAAAACAAACAGGCATAAAATATGTCAGAAAAAAAGTTAAGACTTCAGATAATAACGCCGCAAAAACCCGTGCTTGATAAGCAGGTGGACTTTGTTGCCCTGCCCGCCTATAACGGGGAAATGGGCGTTCTCCCGGGCCATATACAATATGTGGCAAAGCTTAACTACGGCGTTCTGCGCTATATTGAAAACGGCGTTGAAGAAGACTTTGCCGTGCTTGGCGGTTTTGCGGAAATCGCAAAAGATACCGTAAGCGTTTTTGCCGAAGGCGCAACCTTGGCGCAGGAAGTTGACGAAGAAGCCGAAAGGCAGAAAATAGCGCAGGCAAAAGCGTCATTATCTTCTCAGGACCCCGATATTAATATGGAACTTGCGGAGATGGAGATAAAGAAATCCCTGTTAATGTTAAAGGTAAAAAACAGAAACCAGAAACATTAATAAAAGTTTTTCAAAATAAAAAACCGCTGTTCTTTTTTAGAGCAGCGGTTCTTTTTTTGTTCTGCAAATTATTTTTACGGCCAGGCTATAACTTCCAGCTGTATGCCGCTTTTCTTTGCCGTTGAAGTAAGTTTATCCACGGCGTCCTGCGCGGGCAGGGTAAAGCCTTTTATCCTCTTTAAATTCCAATATACTTTTGTTCCGCGCGGCAGCGTTTTTACGCTTTCGGCAATATTGTCGGCCCCTACAATTATATCGGGGGAGGAGGTTATATCGGCAAAGGTAGATATGCCCGTTGCCGTTTCAAACAAGGCGTAAGCCCAATCCTGTCCGTTGTACCAAGAGTACATTTCGTAGCTGGCTCCGCTTGCGCGCGGGGCGGTAAGTTCCTGCGGGTGTGTAATATCTTCAAGGCCCAAATTATCTGTTGTGGCGTAACAGCCGCCCAAAAGAAATAAAGAGATAAATAAAATTAAATGTTTCATTATTTCCTCCCCGCTTTAAGGGTTTTAGGGAATATCGGCAGCTTTTTTATAAATTCTTCCGGCCATGTATGCGGTTTGCCGTCTTTGCCGATGCACACAAGCGAAGTGCTGCCCGTTGTTGTTATTTTACCATGCTGATTGGTTATAGTATACTCAATTTCCATTCTTACGGGCGAAACTTCCACCGTGCGCGCTTCAATATCCAGCACGTCGCCGTAAAAGGCGGGCGCCTTATAAAAAATTTCCTGATGATGCACTACAAAATAGCAGTTCATCGCCATAAGCTGCGTTGCGGGAAAGCCTATATCTTCCAATATCTGCGTTCTTGCTTCTTCAAAAAAGTTTAAGTAATTGGCGTGATAAACAACTCCGCCGCAATCGGTATCATAGTAATAAATTTTCCGCTTCATTTTATTCTCCTATAATTTTAATCAGTATTCTTTTGTCGCGCTGTCCGTCAAACTCGCCGTAAAATATGGTTTCCCACGGGCCGAAATCAAGGCGGCCTTCGGTTATAGCCACAACAACTTCGCGGCCCATAAGGGTGCGTTTTAAGTGTGCGTCAGCGTTATCTTCCCCCGTCAGATTATGTTTGTATTTATTTAAGTTATACGGGGCCAGTTCTTCCGTCCACTGCAAAAAATCTTTATGCAAGCCGCTTTCGTTATCGTTAATAAAAACGCTTGCCGTAATGTGCATTGCGTTTACAAGGCAAAGGCCTTCTTTAATGCTGCTTTTTTCCACCGCGCGGCGCACTTGCGGGGTTATATTTACAATCTGGTATCTTTCTTTTGTATTTATAACTAAATATTCGGTGTGGGCTTTCATCGGCAATACTCCGTTTGGGCTTTTCCCCGCCGCCGCGCGCGGCAAGGTTTTCTTCTAAAAAATAATATCATTTTATGTTAAAATAATCTTATGGAAAAGAA
>CAZBCE010000002.1:0-73184 GCA_964490555.1 uncultured Elusimicrobium sp.
CATCAACGGCTTCGTGTTCTTTAACGGGAACAAGCTGCACGGAAGCGGGCGGAAGACCAGCTTTTATAACACCTTTCTTAAGACAGTCAAAAATGGCAACGCAGGAGTTAAAACTATCCCCGCCGCAGCGCAGTATAGTCGCGCTGCCCGCCTTAAGGCAAAGGGCAAAAGCATCGGCGCAGACATTGGGGCGCGCCTCAAAAATTACGCATAAAACGCCAAGGGGAATTGTAACGCGCTCTATCTTAAGCCCGCTGGGCACCTGCCAACCTGAAAGGATTTTGCCGACGGGGTCTGGCAGAGCGGCAATATCTCTTAAGCCTTTAGACATTGCCAAAATACGCTGTTCGTTTAACAAAAGTCTGTCTTTAAAGGAAGCGGGTTTGCCTGCGGTTATATTTTGTAAATCAATTTGATTGGCGGCTAAAATTTGCGGGACATTATTTTCTATTTCCTGCGCGGCAAAAATAAGCGCATTGTTTTTTTGCTCGGTACTTGCGCAGGCCAAAGCGGGAGAGGCGGCCTTAGCGTCGGAGGCTATATTTTTAATTAACTGTTGAAGCATTCTTCTCCTCCGCAGTAAACCAAGTGCATTTTTGCCCGCCGACAAGGCGGCGCACGGGGTAAAGTTCTTTGCCCGTGGTTATAACCATATTGCAGCCTATGCCAAGGCAAATCTGCCCAGCCATAAGTTTGCTTTTCATACCGCCAGTGCCTAAAGCCGTTTTTGTGGGCGAGGCCATTTGCTCAATTTCAGGCGTGATTTTTTTGATAACGGGATAAAATTTAGCTTTAGGATTTTCTTTGGGGTCTTCGGCGTAAAGCCCGTCAATATCGGAGAGTAAAACAAGCACGTCCGCGCCCACCATTTGCGCTACAATTGCGCTTAGGCGGTCATTATCACCGAATTTAATTTCTTCGGCTGTAACGGTGTCATTCTCGTTAATTATGGGGACGGCGTTCATCTCTAAAAGAGTTTTAAGCGTGGCAACGGCATTAATAAAAGTGTGTTCGTCGTTGGCGTTTTCCTGCGTTAAAAGAACTTGGGCGGCGTTTATCTTTTTAATGCCCAGAATTTGCTGATACATCGTTGAAAGTTCTATTTGCCCGACGGCGGCTGCCGCCTGTTTTTGGCTTAAGGTAAGTTTTTGAAGGCCCAATTTTAAAGCGCGTCTGCCCAAAGCCACCGCGCCCGAAGATACTATAACGGCTTTCTTGCCTTTAAGCATAAGGTCGCGCACTTCTTCCGCAAGGGAATCCACCCAATCGGTACGCACGACGCCGTTTTGGTCCACAATAAGCGAAGAGCCTACTTTAAATACAACTATCTCCGCTTTTTCAAATAATTGTTCGGATATGTTCTGGGCCATTTTTACACCTTAATATATTATATCAATTACAATTAAGGTAAAATTTAAATATGAAATTTAAACTTTCCTTTCTCTTTCTGTTCTCCGCCGTCCTGTTATCCGCCGCCGAGTTTGACGGCTATGCCATAGATAAAATAAATATTTCCGCAACGCGCATAAAACCAAACGTGGCGCGGGAGCGCTTTGGCCTTAAAAGCGGGGATATTTTTACGCAGGAAAAATATCAGGCCGCGCAGGATAAACTGCACAATTTACGCGTATTTAAAACATTGGATTTTACCGTAACTCCTAAGGACGATAAAAAACTTGATATTAATATAGACGGCAAAGACGGATATTATATTTTCCCGCTGGCGTTTGTAACCGGCGGCAGCAAGAGCGCCTTTGCCTTAAGCGTGGCGGAAGGAAATTTATTTAAACACGGGGAAACCGCCTTCCTTTTTGCCGCCTCAGGGGAAGACGGAGCGGCGGCAAGCGCGGCTGTTTCCGCAGAAGACAATTTTTTTAAGATAGGTTTTGAAAATCTTAATTTTGAACAGCGTTTTTATAATAATAACTGGAGTAATTTTTACGGCGTTTTTAATACGGCGGAAGACGAAAATAAATTTGGTACGCCCATAAAAACAACTTATACAAAACAAGACGAATTTTCCTTTTTATACGCAAGAAAATTCGGTTCTTTTTCTCTCTTTGCCGAGCCCGCAATAAAACATATAAGTTATAACCAACCCTTAGACGGCGGCAGTCATAATGCGGTGGCCTTTGGCGCAAGTTTAAGCGAGAATATGGGGCAGGGCGCAAATATGGGCGCGCTGTTCGGCTTCGGCCTTTCCGACAAAGCGCAAAGCCTTAAGGATTTACCGCGCGTTAAATACGGCTACAATATTACCGCGGCGTATAAAGCAGGCGGGGATTGGAGCGGCGCGGATTATAATATATCCAAAGTTATTTTAGAGGCGGCGGCAAGCGCGGAACTTAAAGCAAGGCACAGATTTTTCTTAGGCGTTAAAGCGCAGGATAGTTTTGATTCCCCGTTTAGCGACGGAGTCTTTTCCGCCGACTTACTGGGCGGCAACGGCAAATACAGCCGCCAAAAATACGGGCAGAGAGGCTTGGGGTTTAACACGGCTTTCAGTTATTTTTTGCTGCGCAATAATTTAGGTTTGCTTTCGCTTACGCCGTTTTACGAACTTGCCTATATTTATAATGACGGCTACACGCACCACAGCGGCGCGGGCGCGGTTTTGGCTTATAAATTTTGGCGTTTCCCCTTCCCCGTCGGCATAGGTTACACGCATAACTTAAGCGACGGGAGCGATATAACTTCCTTCGTTATAGGCGCAAAGTTTTAATTATCAAAACTCTTAAGCGCGGTTTTAAATTTTTCCAGCATAAGACCCGCGAAAATTAATATAGCCGCCATACCGAACAGCCCGAACAAACGGTAAAGCGCGCCAAGCGACCATAAATCAAAACAGAATACTTTTACGGTGGCTAATGTTATAAGGCTTAAGCCTGCAAGCGTAACAAGTTTGCTGCGCCTTAAAATGCCGCTCCACAAACAACCCACGCCAAATAAAGCCCAGGCTAAAGTATATGTAACGGTTTGGGCAAACCCGCCTAAGATATCAAAACGCAGCGGGCCTGACACCGTATAAAAATCCGCAATTTCTATATTAACTAAAGCAAACAGTAAAATTGCACCAAAGCCGTTAAGCAGCGCAGGGACAAGGCTGCCTTCCGCCTTATAAAGTTTCGCGCCCATAAACATTGCCGCCGCCGCAAAAAGGTAAGTGTAAAGATACCAGTTTAATATCTTTGCCCCTGACGGATAATAAGTAAAAATAGCGGGGTTTGTTATAAGCCGCGCAAAGACTGTTATAAATAAACCTGCGGCGGCATACTTAAGCCAATCCTGCTTAAGGCGTCCGTTAATCCACAGTAATAAAACGCCCTGTGCGGCAAAAGCTATGGTAATCCATTCTTTCTTAAACCCTACGGCGCAAGACGCTGTTATAAAAAATAACAATGCTCCGCCTAAAACAGACAGGCGGAAGGCTTGTATGCCATCTTCCTGCGCCTGCCAAGTAAAAACATAAGCTTCCGCCAACATAAACACAAACGCAAAAGCCAAAGGCACCAAAGCCTGCGAGTACAGAACAAAGTTGGATTTAAGGGCGATATGCACAAGAATAAAAGCCGCAACGCCGCCAAAACCTGCTGCCGCCCATATTTCTTTATTATTAATAAATCTATTTTTAAAGATAATCGGAAGCAGTAAGAGCGCACCGTAAATACCACAGACCCACTTAATAAAAAGCGCAGCCAGTGCCGGCCCGCCGTACGGCCTTAAAGAGCCTGATAAAATTTCCTGCGCGGTAAGATTCCCCTGCGACAGATGCAAGGCATAAAAGGCGGCGCTTGCGAACAAAACGCCGAAAGAAGTAAAGAGAAGCGGGCGGCCTTCCTTAAACCAAAACGCAAAACCCGCGTTTAGAGCGGCAAGCAATGAAACTAAAATAAAAACATTATTTGTAGACCAAAGCTCCGGCTTAACGTGCATATACAACCATGCGGTAACTAAAATATACGGCAGCAGAACAAAGGAGAATTTTGTAAAGTTGCCGCCTTCAAGGGCAATCTCCCCGCGTGCGGCTTTAATCAGGTAAACAAAGCCGCATACGACAAGAAGAATTTCCACAAACGCAACGGCATTATACGCCAGCGAAAAGTCAAAAGAAGCGTCAAACAAAACCGCCCAGATAAAGACGATAATTACTGCGGAGTATATAAGCCCGCGTAAATCCTGCCGAACGGGAAAGAGTTTTGCCAAAGCCGCCAAAAGCGGCAAAGCCAGCAAGACGGCAAGCGGCACAAAATGCGCCATTGAAGACGTAACATAAAAATCACTCGCCAAAACAAGCATAACTATAAGCGGAACAAGCAGGCCCAAACCCGCTGTTTTTATTTCTTCCTTACGCGGGCAGAAGTCGCCCCACAAATTTATTGACGCCGCTGCAATAAACAAAACCGCGTTAAGATAGATATTGTCTATAAAAACTCTGCCGTTAATATAATAAAGCAGCAAAAGGAAAACCGTTCCCGCGGCTGTGCTGAAAACAGCTTTATAAGCGGCATAATCTTTGCGCAGTAAAAAACCCAAAAGCGTCTGAGCAAAGAAAACGAAAGAGAAAATTTTTATTATATTTTCTATTCCTAAGGGGCGGCCCAAATAGCAAAACGCCAGGAAAATATTGGCGTAAATAAACCAAGATAATGTCTTTTTGGGCACGTCAACTTCCTGCCCGAACTTGGCCGCAATCCACGCCGCCGCGCCTACATAAAATACAAACATTGCGCAGGAATCAACCGCCGCGCCTTTTAACGCCGCGATAAGCTGCGTGATGAAAGTAAATATCAAAGCAAAACGTATAACAACGGGCCATTTTTTGTATAAACCGACGGCAAAAGCGGCAGCGTTAACAAAGGCTATATAAGCAAACAAAAAACCGTACATATCTTTGCCGCTGCTTAAAAGTATCGGGGTGAAAAAAGCGATAAGAACGCTTAAGCCCGCGATATAAGGCGAATCTTTCTTTATTGATATGGGGAAGGACAGAGCCGCCGTAAGCGCCATAAATATAAAAGCAATGCTTGAAGGCATAATGTGATAAAAAGCATAGGCCGAGTAAAATGACGCGTATATAACGGCAATACCCGCGCCGCAAAGCGTTACGGCGGTTGCTTTAGCCTGTTCCAAACTTTTTCTTAAGCCAGCGCCAAGCAGCCCCGCGCCAAAAAGAAGGGATGCCGCAAAGCGCACGACGGCAGGAATACTATCCTGATAATATTTAAAAGCAAAAATTACGCCCAAGAGTAATGTAAAACCGCCGACAGCCGAAAATATTTTAGCCGCGCTGAGGCCTTCCTTAACTTCAACGACATGCTGAGGCGGCAAAACGCCCTCAGGATTGTGCGGGGCTATATTTTGCAAGGTAACGCCCTGCGCGACAGGCTGCGCCGAGGCCTGCAACACTCTGTCTTTCTGCCTGCTTAAGAGTTCTTCAAAAGAAGCTTCCGTCGGCTTTTCTTCCGTTGGCTTACCCTCTTCCCTGTTTTTAAAAACAACCTGCGGCGCATTAGCTGAAGAAATATTAAGTTTAGCCATAATCATTTCAATTTTATCTTCCGCCGCGCACAGCCTGTTGAACAAAGCAATACTTACCGCCGCGAAACAGACAAAAAGCAGAAACAGTAAAAAAGTTATCATAACTACCCCTTTTGAAACTAAAGATACAACCTTAGATAAATAATATAAAAATAAATCTTGACAACCTGTTTATTTTTTTACATAATAGTAATAGTTACTATTACTAATAATAAAATTATGAGATACTCAAAACAAAGAGAACTTATTTTTAACGCTTTAAAAAATAATCCCGTACACCCTACGGCGGATTATCTTTACGCGCTGTTAAAAAAAGAAAACCCCGCCTTAAGCCTTGGCACGGTTTACCGTAACTTAAACCTGCTTACAAAAGAAGGTATAATAAAAAAGCTTAAGGGATTTGACGGCAGCGAACACTTTGACCATCACACTCATAATCATTGCCATTTTGTATGCGAAACTTGCTCCCGCATAGAGGATATAGAGTTAAACTCGGACTTGTATGCGGCGTTGGGAAAAATAAAAAATAGAAAAGATTATCATATAACCGCATGCGACGTTACTCTGCGCGGTATTTGTAAACATTGCAAAGAAAATAAGGAGAATAAAAAATGAAACTTAAAGGCACGAAGACGGAAAAAAATCTTATGGCGGCTTTCTCTGGGGAATCTCAGGCAAGAAATAAATATACCTACTACTCCAAAAAAGCTAAAGAAGAAGGGTATATCCAGATAGCCAAAATATTTAAAGAAACGGCAAAGAACGAAAGAGAACACGCAAAATTGTGGTTTAAATTTTTACATGACGGAGATATCCCCACCACAACCGTAAACCTTGCCGACGCTGCCGCGGGCGAACATTATGAATGGACTGATATGTACGCCAACTTTGCAAAAGAAGCGCGCGAGGAAGGGTTTAACGACATCGCTTTCCTTTTTGAAAAAGTTGCCGTAATAGAAAAAGAACACGAAGAAAGATATAAAAAACTCCTTGAAAACGTAAGCGAAAAGAAAGTATTCCAAAAAGGCGAAAAAGTTGTATGGCAGTGCAGCAACTGCGGCTTTACCTATGAAGGCGAAAAAGCCCCCGAACTCTGCCCCGTATGCAAATATAAAAAGGCATATTTTGAAATAAGAAAAATCAATTATTAAGTCTGTCTGACCTGAAATAAAACCGCGGGTTTTAAAAGCCTGCGGTTTTTTATTGCCCTTAAATAAGGCGGGAAAACAGGTAAAACGGCCGATAAAACCTCTCCCTGTATTTCTGCTTCAATATGATATAATACAGTTATTACTTTGGTATACATTACGTGCGTACGCGCGCGGAAGACTTTTGGAGAAACTATGTTTACAAAATTTAAAACAGCCTTTTTAATGTTTGCTCTTTTTACAATTTTACCCCTGAATTTAAAAGCGGCGGACGCGCCCGTAGTAAACGAAACAGAACTTGCCGCAGCTCTGGCCGATAATACCGTTGATACAATAAACATTCAAGATGATTTTACGGTTACGGCACCTGCTACCATCTCCCGCCAGGTTACCGTAAAAAGCAATCCCCCCGACGGCAGCCCGATAAAAGAATATGTCTTATCAGGCGGAAATACAAGCTCTTTTTTTAATATAACTTCTCCTTCGGCAAAAATTGACACCATTACGCTGAAAAACGGCAAATCAACGGTAAGCGGACAAAACGCCAGAGGCGGCGCCATAGAAATTAACGTTAACACCGCCCCGCCTACGCCTGCGGCAATTTCAACCGTAACCATAGCCAATGTAACTTTTTCGGACAATAAAGCAGATATTTCTACGACAGGCAATGTTTTATCTTTCGGCGGCGCGATATATACAAAAAGCAAACAGACCGTTCAGATTTCCTCCTCAACTTTCAAAAATAACAGCGCAACGGCGGCATCAACCGACGGAGGCTCCTCTATAGCTATGGGCGGCGCGATTTTCCACGAAGGCACCGGCGCGCTGGTAATAGACCTTTCAAATTTTACGGAAAATACAGCAACGCGCGGCGGCGCAATATTTGACGCGGGAAAAGGATTAAAACTAACCTCAACAACATTTTCCAAAAACTCCGCAACGGCTGACGGCGGCGCTTTGGTTGCCATTGAAGACTTTGAAGGCTCTTCCTTAACCTTTGATAAGAACACAGCGGTAACTGACGGCGGCGCAATTATGAGCAATACCACCGCCGCTAAAATATCACAATCTTCTTTTACAAATAACAAAGCGGCTAACGGCGGCGCAATTTATAACGCGGGCGGCTTTGCCTTGGCAAATACAAATTTTGACAGCAACGAGGGTACCGCAGACGGCGGCGCAATTTACAATACAGGCACCGTAACCGCCACAAATGCGCTTAATTTTTTAAACAATAAGGCAATAAACGGCGGCGCAATTTATAATACGGGCCGCTTATCGGCCGTAAGTATGAACTTTACGGGCAACACCGCAACGGGTGACGGCGGCGCTTTGTATATGACAAACTCCGCCTCTAACGGCAATGCTATTATAAGCGGCGGCGGCTCTTTTACAAACAATACCGCGGCGGGTTTGGGCGGCGCGGTTTATCAGGACGGCACAACTTTATCAATAGTTTCCCAGGCGGGAGTTACTTTCCGCGGGAATACCGACAGCACGGGCGCAAACGCCGTGCATATGGCTAACTCCTCCGTGCTTAACCTTAACGCAGTAAATAACGCGATAAACTTTTACGACCCGATAACGGGCGACAGCACAAACGAAATTAACATAAACGGAACAAATGCTTTGAATTCAAATATCCCTGCCGAGGTTATTGCAGGAACAGGCGCGGTTAATTTTTATACTTCCATGACGGGGTTTAACGGAGCGATAAACTCCTACGGCGGGACTATAGGTATTTTCGGCAATCTTACTTTTAATCCGTCGGATTTTAATGTCCAAAATACAACATTTAATATGATGGCGGGCGCGCTTAATAATCTTACGATTAACTCCAACTACACACAAACAGGGTCAGGCTGGTTAAAGCTTGATATAGACCTGAGAAATGGACTTGCAGATACAATAGAAGCAGCAGGCGGTACGGTAAGCGGGGCTTCGCTTAATGTGGCGGGGTTAAGAATTATTACCGACTCAACGGGCGTATCAACTTTACCCATATTGGTATCTAACAGTTTTGATATTACTTTTGATACAAGCAAGCTTTACTACGGCCCTATATTTGAGTACACGCTTACGCAACCCGATACTCACCATGTGGTCGCAAACAAAACAAATAACTTTACGCCTACGGTTTTAGGCGCGTCAATCGCCCAGAACGCCGCAATGTTAAGCAATATTACAATAAGCAACTCCATATTAAACAGAGTCGGCGTAATGCTGAGCAAAGACGGACGTTACTATAACACAAAAAACAGTTACAGTCTTTCCAAATACGATAAGTTTTTAAATAAAAATCCTTTCGGAACGTCTGAAATTACGCAGAAAGATTATTATGCCACATGGTTTGTGCCTTACGGCGCATTTCAAAAGTATGACTTTGAAGACGATATGACAGGCGTGGAAAATAATTCTTACGGCGCAAACGCAGGTGTAGATTTACCTGTGCTTTCAGTAAGCGATAATGTTGGTTTTATCCCCACCGTCTTTGCGGGTTACGGCGGCAGCACGCAGAAATATAACGGGCTGGAATCCAAAAAAGATACTATTTCCGGCGGTTTAATGGGTACCTTCTATGCGCCGTGGTTCTATGCTTCCGCAGAGGCGCACGTTACAAACGGCACGCAGGTTGCACAGTTCCAGCAATACAGAGATACATTTAATGTGTTTACGGTTACCTCCGCGCTTAAGGCTGAACTTGCGATACCTTTATTCTGGCACATTACTTTGCAGCCCAATATCGCAGCGGCTTATAACTTTGTAGATACTCAAAACTACACCACAGGCTTAGGCGCGCCGATAAAACAGGGCGCATACAGCAATGTGCAGGTTTTACCGGGCGTTAAACTTTCCGCCAATATAAAAGCCTGGCATCCCTATGCCGCGTGGACTTACGCGCACAATGCCTATAACGACGCTGATATAAAAATAGAAAACTTTACTATGCCCGAGTTTACGCCTAAAGATTATTCCGAATACACCTTCGGGCTGGAAAATACTTTCCTTGAAACTTACTCCGGTTATGTACAGTACTCGGGTTACTCGGGCGGTATAAGCGGCTTTGCTCTGCAAATGGGCTTAAGAGGGTATTTAGACTTCTTTTAAAGATTAAGACAGATAATTAAAAAAGCTGCTTAAAGGCAGCTTTTTTAATATCTCAATTTGTATAATTTATTAACGGATATGATAGAAAACATTAAAATTATAGGCTTTGACGCAGACGATACCCTGTGGCAGAATGAAACTATTTTTAAAAACGCGCAGGCGCGGTTTTACCTGCTGCTTAAAGATTATGCCTCTAAGGAAGATATATCGGCGCAGCTTTATAAGACGGAGATTGCAAACCTTCCGCTTTACGGCTACGGCGTAAAAGCTTTTACTCTTTCCCTGTTGGAAACCGCCCTTAAAATAAGCGGCGGGAAACTGCCCGCAAATATTGTGGAGCAAATACTTCTCCTTTGCCGCCAAATGTTAAAAGAACCCGTTGTTATGCTTGAGGGCGTGGAACTTACTTTAAAAACGCTTTATAAAAAATATAATCTTATCGTCGCTACAAAAGGCGATTTACTGGACCAGCAGAGAAAGTTAAATAAATCGGGCATACATAAATATTTGCACCATATAGAAATTATGAGCGAAAAAGATATTAAGGGCTATAAGCAGCTTATCAAAAGCCTTAATATAAAGCCGCAGGAGTTTTTGATGGTGGGAAATTCCTTAAAGTCAGACATATTGCCCGTGCTGGAAATAGGCGGTAAGGCGATATATGTGCCTTTCTTTGAAACATGGCAGCACGAACAAACCGACGCAAAGCCCCCGCAGAACGGCAGCTTTTTTGAAGTGCAAAAAATAACCGATATTCTTAAAATAATCAGTTAAAAAAGAATGCAAGATAAACAAATATCCCTTTTTGAACTTTTCATAACTTTCGCCAAAATAAGCATTATGACTTTTGGCGGCGGTTATGCCATGCTGCCTATTATGAAGAAAGAATTAATAGAAAAGCGCGGCTGGATGACCGATAAAGAATTTATGGATTTTTTTGCCATATCACAAATGACGCCGGGGGTGCTTGCCGTTAATGCGGCCTCGCTGCTGGGGTATCGTTTAAGAGCGCTTAACGGCGCGCTTACGGCAACTCTTGGCGTTGTAACGCCGTCGGTAATATTTATTTACATAATTGCCGCAGGCCTTAGCGTGTGGATGAAAAACCCTCTTATTTACCAGATATTTACCGCCTTAAAGATAGGCGTTTGCGTATTGATAATAAATGCCGTCTTCCCGTTTTTTAAGCAGGGTCTTATAAATGTATTTTCTTTTATTATCTTTGCTTTCGCTCTTTGCGGTTTTATGTTTTTAAGAATCTCCCCCGTCATAATACTTATTATTTGCGGCGCTGCGGGGCTGTTGCGCAATGCGCTTAAGGGGGCAAAATGATTTTTCTGCTTCTATATTGGGAGTTTGCGAAGATAGGTTTATTTGCGCTTGGCGGCGGGCCCGCGACATTGCCTTTTCTATTTCAGCTTTCCTATAAAACAGGGTGGTTTACGCCCGCGCAGGTAACCGATATGCTGGCTATATCGCAAATATCCCCAGGACCGCTGGGCATAAATATGGCGGCTTATACAGGATTACATACCGCCGGCTTTTGGGGCGGCATAATTGCCGTGCTGGGGATTATAACGCCGCCAGTAATAGTTATAGTGCTTATAGCAAGGCAGCTTAAAAAGTTTTCCCAAAATAAATATATAAACGCGGCTTTTGAAGGCCTGCGCCCCGCCGTCTGCGCGCTTATAACAGTTGCGGTTTGGGAAACGGCAAAAACAGCTCTGCTTAACAAAGAACTTTACGCGCAAAGCGGACGTCTGGGCGATTTATTTATTATAAAAAGTTTTATATTTTTTTTCTTTCTCCTGCTGATTACCAATAAATATAAAAAACACCCTTTGTTTTATATAGGCATAAGCGCGCTTGCGGGATTATTTATTAAGTTTTAGTTTTTAAATTTGCGGACAAATAAAAAGCCCCTCTTAAAAAAGAGGGGCTTTCTACTTTTATAGCATTAGTTAAAAAGTATATTTTACGCTTAACCCTGCAAGGTGGCTTGAGCCGTTCTTGTAGGAAACTTGTTTGTTGGCTTCCGCCACAGCATTCTGGTCCGTATGACCGCCGAGGCTTGTGCCGAGCAAGTAAGTATAAGAAAGGTCTATTGTATATCTGTCAGTTACTTTCCAACCCAAACCCGTGCCGAATAAGTGTCTGTCGTTTACGGGAACAAGGACGTCCATATAGTCGTTGTTGACGGGGGATTTGTCAAAGATATAGCTGCCTCTTACTTTAAGAGAGCTTGTAAGCGTGTATTCCGCGCCTAAGCCGATTCTGTAAGTATCTTTCCATTCTTTCTTTTCAGACTTTTCCGCAGGTGGGGTAGAATACTTATCAAAAGTAATATCAATAGAATCAAAGCTGCTCCAGAAGATGTTCATCCAGTTAAATTCTACCAACAAGTCATCGGTAGGTTTATAGGACACGCCCATAGCTAGCTGGGCAGGAAGGGTGATATCGCCGGTAACATCCCCGTTGAGTGCTGCAGCTGCGGGATTGTAGTATTCAACCGTACCCTCTAAAGCCTGTTTGGTTCTAAAGCGGAAGCTTGTACCAAAGTTAACTTTGTCGTTGGCTTTATAAGCTAAAGCCAAAATGGGGCTTGCGCCTACGCTGTCGCCTTCAATTTTCATATCGGTATAAGCCGATCCGCCAAGCGGCTGTCTTTTGCCTTCCATAAAGTCAAAGTACATAACTTCAACGCCTGCGGAGGCGGAAAGTCTGTCTGTAACTTTATAAGCAACGGTAGGCTGGACGGAAAGGGAAGTTACGCCAACTTCGTATATGTTCTTGGCGCCTGCCCATGTCCTGTCATCATATTCGTTGCTCAGACCGAATCTGGTAAACATACCGATGCCGGCGTACCAGTCTTCGTTAATTTGTTGAGTGTAGTAAAAGTTAGGAAGAACCCAAAATGCGTGTTCGGGGTCCGTTGTTTGTCCGTCGTAGGTTACTCTTGCTCTTGCAGTTACAAGCGTAGCGCCAAGCTGGACTTGAGAGCCTTTAAGGTCGGTAATTAAGGCCGGGTTTAATGCTATGGAAGCAGGTTCTGCTTCGCCTGCGAGGACGGCGCCGCCCATTGCGTTGCCTCTCGCGCTGAATTCGTATAAGCCAAAGCCTGCACCTAACGCGGTGTTCGCCGCAAATACGAAGGGTAGTACAAGTACTGAGTATTTACTTAATTTATTCATTACTCCTCCTGATACAAAACAGGTGCGCATTATAACAGGCACCTGTTTTTATTTTATCATTTTGGGTAAAGGCGCGCTACTTTAGCGCATAACGCTGGTATATCTTTAAGTCAAATACTTTGGCTACGGCAAAGAGATGGTCAAAAATATCGGATTGTATATTTTCGTAATTAACCCATGCGGTATCGGCGGAGAAAGCATAAATTTCCAGCGGGACACCTTCCGTTGTAGGGTCCAGCTGGCGGACCATACAGGTAAAGTTTTTGGCTATTTTGGGGTTGCTTTTAAGATATTCAAAACAATAAGCCCTAAAGGTACCCAAATTGGTTAAACGGCGGGAATTGAACACGCTTTCGCCGCGCGTGGCGTTATAGGCGTCAAGTTCTTTTTCCTTATTTTCAAGGTAATCTTTAATAAGATGTATCTCTTTAAGCCTTTCTATATCCTGCTTTTCCAAAAACCTTATTGTGGTTAAATCTATGTTCATTGCGCGTTTAATTCTTCTTGCGCCCGCTTCGCTCATACCGCGCCAGTTTACAAAAGAATTGGCTATAAGATTGTACGCGGGAACGTTAACTATAGTATTATCCCAGTTGCGCACGCGCACCGTGGTTATAAGTATATCCACAATTTCGCCGTCGGCGCGCTGCCCGGGGACTTCTATCCAGTCGCCTACGCGCACCAGGTCGTTTACCAAAAGCTGAAAACCAGAGGTAAGACCTAAAATAGAATCCTTAAATACCAACAGCAGTACTGCGGAAAGCGCGGTAAGCCCGCCGAACAGGTACATAGGCTGCTTATTAATAAGTACAGACATTACAAGTATGGACGTTATTATCCAAAACACAACCTTTACGGCCTGTATAAGCCCTTTAACGGGCAGTCTTAAACCCGTCGCATATTTGCGGGAAAGGGAACTTAAGAAAGAATTTATTACAAGCATTACCGCGACGATAACGCTACTGTCCAATATGCGCACAACAAGGGAAGTAACCTTGGGATAAGTGTCGCCCAGAATAAAACCGCTTACTATGGAAAGCACAACCATAGAGAAAGCAAAAAAGATATTGCTTATAAGCTTTTGTTCCGCCATAAGCTGCAGCCAGCCGCCCTTATGTTCTTTTTGCTTAAGAGCTTTTTCTATAGTCCATTGCAGGGCAAAAGATAAATACCTTAAGAACAAAAGCGAGGCAAAAATAACGCAAACCACAAATATGTATCTGCTTAACGGGTGGGAAGGGTCTATATACTCCCAAAAGGTTGTTTCGTGTGTCATACATTCTCCCTTTCAATTATGATATTATAAGTATATAAATTTTGAGGAGGTTTTTTAATGAACAAACTTATTCTTGCCTGTGCCTTTTGCGGCTTTTTTGCCATTCCCGCAGCCGCATTAAATATTACGGACCCGCTGTTTATGCCCCAGCAGGGCGCAGTGCTTGCAGGGTCCACAGCCGGCTTTACCAGCAACAGTTTTGGTTTGTATCAGGATATAAATGTTGGCGTTAGCGACAGATTATCCCTTGGCGCTTCTATCGGCTGGGCAAAAATTAAACACGCGCACAGCGGCCTGCAAGACCCTGCCCTTTCCGCACGTTATCGCTTTTTAGACGGTTCCGTACAAGGTTTATTTTTGGATTTACAGGGATATATCAGCCCCGAGGTTTTTGACTCCCCCTTAAACGGAGATGACGGCAGCGCAAAAGGAACAACCTCTTTTGGCTTACACAGCATTGTAGGCACAACGGAAGTTGCCCCTAACCTTACCCTTGCAGCCAGCGCCGGTTTTGACTACTTTGGCGATACAAAATATGTAGACTCCGGAAGTGTTTGGAGTTTGGCAGGCGCCGCTAAGTATTATATTAACGAGGCCCATTCCGTACAGGCCAACACATCTTTGCGCGGCTATGCGGGTTTTGAAGACAGCTATGGCGGTTACGGCATAGGCGTTAGCTACGCGTGGGAAGCAAAACCCGAAACCCTGGCTCTGGTTCCGTTTTATTATGTAGAGTCTTACGATAACAGTTATGCCTCTAATGTTGCCTGGGGCTTAAACATTAAGTACTTATATTAAATGCTTTGGTTATAAATATAAAAAGCCCGCTTGTTACAACAGGCGGGCTTTTTTTGCGGTTTAATATTATTTAAAGATAAGCTGTTCCGCTGAAGGCTGTATTAACGGGACCCTGCATAAGAACTTCGTCCTCTTTGGTCCACTCAACAAAAAGAGAACCGCCGTCCATAACAATCTCCGCCTTGCGGCCCGTAAGGCCGCGCCTGACCGCCGCCACAAGCGTGGCGCAGGAGCCGCTGCCGCAGGCAAGCGTTATGCCCGCGCCGCGTTCCCATACGCGCATACGGATTTTGGAGGGATTTATAATTTGTGCAAATTCCACATTAGTGCGCTGCGGGAAAAGCGGGTGGCGTTCTATCTTAGGGCCGAGCGCGGCAATATCCAAAATATCGGCGTTTTCAACAAAAAATACCGCGTGCGGATTGCCCATAGAAACGCAAACGGGACTTGGCAAACCCTCAAGCAGAACGGGCATATTTAAGGTATCGTGTTCTTTAGCTAACGGTATATCCTGCCAGTTTAAAGCGGGGCGGCCCATATTAACTGTTACGGGATTTGTGTTAAACCCTTTAAGGACTTTTCCCCCGGGGGCTTCCAGAGTAATTTCTGTTTTGGCGGTTTCTTTAAATATTATACTTGCCACGCAGCGCGTACCGTTGCCGCAGGCGGCCGAAGTGCTGCCGTCATTATTATAAATATCCATTTTAACGTCGCAGGTTTTGGAATTATGCAAAACAAAAAGCTGGTCAAAGCCTACGCCTTTATGCCTGTCGCCGAGTTTTGTAATATCCTGCGCGGTTAAATTTACGGACTGTTTTCTGGCGTCTATGATAACAAAATCATTGCCGAGTCCGTCCATTTTTACAAAGTTAATTGTTTTCATATTTTTAAACCTTTAATGCGCTCAACCGCTTTTAATGTGCTTTCACGCTGTCCGAATGCGGTTAATCTTAAATAACCTTCGCCCTTATCGCCAAAGCCGCTGCCCGGGGTACTCACAATATGGGCTTTGGAAAGAAGGACTTCAAAAAAATCAAAAGACGGCACGCCCTTTGGCAGTTTTAACCAAATATAAGGCGCGTTTTGCCCGCCGTAAACCGTCAAGCCTATATCTCTTAAACCTTCGCTGATAATTTTGGCATTGGTCATATAAAAGTTAATAAGTTCTTTTACTTCCGCCTTGCCCTGCGGGGTATATATTGCCTGCGCGGCGCGCTGTACTATATACGGCACACCGTTAAATTTTGTAGTATGCCTTCTGCGCCAAAAAGCGTTTAAAGAGGCTTCTTTACCGTCGTGCGTAAAACCTTTAAGGCCCATCGGCACCACCATATAAGCGCAGCGCAGCCCCGTAAAACCGGCGGTTTTTGAATACGAACGGATTTCTATCGCAACATCTTTCGCGCCTTCAACCTCGTAAATAGAGCGCGGTAAAGTATCGTCCTGTATATATTCTTTATAAGCGGAGTCAAAAATTACAACAGCTTTATTTTCTTTGGCGTAAGCAACCCATTTTTTTAAATCCTCTTTAGTCATCACGCTGCCCGTGGGATTATTGGGAGAGCAGAGGTAAACAAGGTCCGCGTGGAAATCAGGCACCTGCGGGACAAAATTATTTTCCTCAAGACACGGGATTTTTTTTATCTGCCTGCCCGCCATTATATTGGTATCAAGATAGACGGGATAAACGGGGTCGGCAATGGCTACAAGGCACTCCTTGGAAAAAATTTCCTGTATATTACCAACGTCGCATTTTGCGCCGTCGCTTACAAAAACTTCTTCCGCAGAGAGAGAAACGCCGCGCGCCTGATAATCGTGTTTTATAATATCGTCAACCAAAAAGGAATATCCCTGCTCCGGTCCGTACCCGCGGAAGGTTTCTTTGCGGCCCATTTCGTCGGCCGCCTTATGCAGGGCTTCTATGCACACGGCGGGAAGAGGCTGGGTAACGTCGCCTATGCCGAGGCTGATAACCTCCGCCGATGGGTTGGCTTCTTTAAATTCTCTTACTTTCTTTGCTATTGTGGGAAATAAATAATTTTGCGCTAAGTTTAAATAATTCTCGTTTATCAGGGCCATAAAAACTCCTTAAATCTTTATAAATATAGTATAAAATAAGAGGGTTTGTTACAAAATAATTTACTGACGTTCTTTAAGGGGAATATGAAAAAACTTCTTATTTTTATCTTATTTCTGCCGCTGCTTGGCGCATGCACAAAAAAACCTTTATTCCACAACAGCGACGCGCCTGATATAGTGGCTTTCGGCGACAGTCTTACCTACGGGCTTGGCGTGGCGAGGGAAAATTCTTATCCCGCCATACTTTCAGGGTTGGCGGGCAGAGAGATTGTAAATTTAGGCGTATCGGGCAATACCGCGCGCCAAGGCGCTATGCGCGCACACGATATAGGCAAAAGCAGACCGCGTATGGTATTAATAGAATTCGGCGGTAATGACCTTTTGCAAAACCGCCCTATGGAAGAAACCCGTCAGGCTTTGGAAGAAATTATTGATTATGTGCACGGCCTTAACGCCATGGCGGTTATAGTGGACACAGGCGGCAACTATCAAATGGCGCGCTATACCAAGATGATGAGGAAAATGGCCAAAAAGAAACGTGCCCTGTTCGTTGAGGGTATTATGGACGGTATTTTTAATGATAAATCCCTGAAGTCTGATATCCTCCACCCTAATGAAAAAGGTTACGAGATTATAGGCAACAAAGTTTACGAAGCCATTAAGCCTTACCTAAAAAATAAGGAAGAGAAAAAATAAATATTTAACCGCAAACAAAAACCCCGCCCTTTAGTTAAAGGACGGGGTTTGTATTTTTAAAAACTATTTATAATTCTTGCCCAACATTTCCGCTTCTTTAAACGCAGGAGATACAAGAATATCTGCTGGTTCCTGCACACCTTCGGCTATAACAACGCCTTGGCTGGTCCATTTAAGATGTCTTTCTATAAGAAGGTTATAGTAAGCCACCAACGGAACATAGGAAGAAGATTTTGTATCCTCCCCCGCCACGAGCATTGCGCAATCCCTTTTGGGATATATCCACCCCGTCGGATAGCCGAAGCAATACATTCTGTCCACCATGCACTTAACAAGCGCGGAGACGGAAAAATAATGCACGGGCGTAGCCAAAACAACAAGGTGAGTGTTTATAAAGGCATTATAAATTTGATGCATATCGTCTTTAATAACACAAGGACTTCCGTCCTTAAAACACTGCTTACAGCCTATGCAACCCCTAATGTTTTTATCGTACAGACTTATTTTTTTAACATTATGTCCTGCCGCCGTAGCCCCCTTTATAAAAGCGTCCGCAAGCACATTGCTGCAACTTTTAACTCTGGGACTTCCTGCAATTACAAGGATGTTTTTTGACATGTTGCTTTCTCCCGATGATAGTCATTTATCATTATATTGTAAGATATTTTATATATTATTCAAGTGGTATTTTAAAACAGGCCTTTATAGAGGGGCTTATTTTTGCTAATTTATATATATGGATAAAGGGTTTATAAAAACTGCGGCAATAGTGCCTAATGTAAAAACGGCGGACGTAAATTTTAACGTCGGACGCATAACCGCTTTACTTAAAAAAGCGGCGGCGCAGGGCGTAAGTATTGCCGTGCTGCCCGAACTTTGTATTACGGGTTATACCTGCGGGGACTTATTTTTAAAGCAAACCCTTTTGAAAGGCGCGTTAAACGGCCTTGCCAAAATAATTGGCGAAACAAAAAAACTTAACCTTATTTTTATTGTCGGCCTGCCGCTGGAAGCAGAGGGCAAACTTATAAATGCCGCCGCCGTTATATATAAAGGCGAAATTTTGGGTATAGTGCCTAAAACATATCTGCCTAATTACAAAGAATTTTACGAGCAGCGCTGGTTTGCCTCCGCGCGCGATATTAAAGAGCCGCAAATAAATATTTTGGGGCAAGATGTTCCGCTTGGCACCGATTTACTTTTTAAGGCGCAAGAGGCAACCTTCGGCATAGAAATTTGCGAAGACCTTTGGGCCGCCGTTCCTCCCTCCTGCGATATGGCCTTAAACGGGGCGGAAATTATTTTTAACCTTTCCGCCAGCAACGAACTTGCCGCAAAGCACGATTATCTTAAAAGCCTTTTGGCGCAGCAATCCGCGCGCTGTATTTGCGGATATGTTTACTCCTCTTGCGGCTTTGGGGAATCCTCTACCGACGTTGTTTTTGCGGGCAACGGGCTTATTTACGAAAACGGTTACCTTTTAAATTCCGCGCAACGCTTCCGCCTTGAAGAGCAAATAACCATAAGCGAAATTGACATAGAACGTATTAAAAACCAGCGCAGGGAAAATACTACATTTACGCAATCATCATCAGACAATATTGCTGCTTTTACCGTTATAGAAACGGGTTATAAAGCTTCCGCGCCGCTTAAATTAACACGCGCGGTAAACCCTTTGCCGTTTGTGCCGCAGGACGGTAATATCTCCGCCCGCTGCCGCGAAATTTTGGATATTCAAACAGCGGCATTGGCTCAGCGCGTCAATCATACAAAAGCAAAAAGCCTTGTTATCGGCATATCGGGCGGGTTGGATTCCACCCTTGCCCTAATGGTTGCGGTAAGAACTTTTGACAAGCTTAATATAAGCAGAAAAAATATTACGGCAGTAACAATGCCCGGCTTTGGCACGACGGGCAGGACATATAACAATGCGGTAAAACTTATGGCGGCACTTGGCGTAACATCGCGCGAAATTGATATAAAGCCCGCCGTAAAACAACATTTTAAGGATATAGGCCATAAAGAAACCGTGCACGACGCCGTTTACGAAAACTCTCAGGCGCGCGAAAGAACACAAATCCTTATGGATATTGCCAACCAAACCTGCGGGCTTGTTGTGGGGACGGGCGATATGTCCGAACTGGCATTGGGGTGGGCTACTTATAACGGGGACCATATGTCTATGTACGGCGTTAACGCGGGAATACCAAAAACGCTTGTGCAGCATTTAGTGGCGCAAACCGCTTTGGAAATTGAAGATAAAAAAATTGCCGCTATATTGCAGGATATTATAAACACACCCATCAGCCCCGAACTTTTACCCGCCGCAAAAAACGGCAAAATACAGCAGAAAACGGAAGACCTTGTAGGCCCGTATATCTTGCACGATTTCTTTTTATATTATTTCCTGCGCTTCGGCTTTGGCCCCGCAAAAATATACTTTTTGGCGCAGTATGCTTTTAAAGGAGCGTACGAATCGGCGGAAATAAAAAAATGGATGAAAGTATTTTTTGAAAGATTTTTCGCCCAGCAGTTTAAACGCTCTTGCCTGCCCGACGGCCCGAAAGTCGGCTCTATCGGCATAAGCCCGCGCGGGGACTGGCGTATGCCAAGCGACGCGCAAGCATCTCTTTGGATAGAAGAACTTACGGAACTTAAATAATTTATGGAAGATAAAAACCCTACCCTGGAACAATACCTGCCAATCATCAATGTATGCCTTTTAATTTTATCGGGCGTTGCGCTTACCGCATTTTTGGTTTATACAAAAACAGTTTTAATGCCGTTTGTAATAGCGGTTTTTATATCTATGGTTTCAAACACATTTGCAACGTGGATGAAAGAAAAATGGGGCGTACCCAGAATGCTGGGCCTTGTACTTGCGGTATTGTTTGTGCTGGGCTTGGCGGGCATAGCCATTATGTTTGTATCCAATGCGATAACCGTATTTATGGCAGGCGCGGCGGACTACGCAGGCAAGATAAGCGAAAGCTTAAACTGGGCCGTTGCCATAGCGCAGAAAGTAGGGCTTAAGATTAATCAAAATTTTATTACAGAATACATAGCAAATATTCCCGCAATTAATATTGTTACGGCAACGGGCAGCGGGCTGATATCTTTGTTTACCACTCTGTCGCTGGTAAGTTTATTTGTAATATTCATTTTTATGGGCCACGCCGCGCAGGATAATCCTTTTTTAAGCAATATAGAAAGGCAAATATCAAAATATCTTATGATTAAGTTTTTTGTTTCTATTCTTGCGGGCGGCCTTACCTGGATTATTTTGGCCTCGGCGGGAACTCCGCTTGCAGCGACTTTCGCCTTCTTAACTTTCGTTTTAAATTTTATACCTAATGTAGGCCCGTTTATTGCAACGCTGCTGCCTGCGCCCGTCTTATTTTTAACTTTCGGCCCAGCATGGCAGATACCTTATGTCCTTATAACTCTTACCGTTATACACTTTTTAGTGGGCAATATCCTTGAAACAAAATTGCTGGGTAAGGGTATGGATTTAAGCCCAGTAGTGGTTATAGCAAGCTTAATTTTTTGGGCATTGGTATGGGGCGCAATGGGAGCATTGCTTGCCGTGCCTTTAACCTCTGTAATAAAAATTATTTTGGACCGCAGCGAGCCTACAAAACCTTTGGCGCAAATGCTGGCGGGTAAACTGCCCTTTAAATAAATTTTACCGTAAAATAAAAATCCCCCGCTTTAATGTTAAAGCAGGGGATTTTTTATTTCTTCCCGATTTTGTTATCTTATAACGGAATTTATCAGCTTGCCGTCGGCAAAACTTTCTATATTTTTTATAGTCGTTTCCAATATGCGGTGCACCGCGTCGGCGGAGTTAAAGGCAACGTGAGGCGTTACTATCACATTTTTATGTTTAAGAAGCTTGCCGTTAACTATGGTATTGATGGCAAAGTTCATATTCATATTTTCCTGTTCAAGCATAATATCGTCGTGGATAATAAAGTCTTCGTTTTCAAGCACGTCCAAACCCGCGCCGCCTACTTTGCCGCTTAATATATTCCTGTACAGCGCCTCGCCGTCAATAAGGTCCCCGCGGGCGGTATTGATAATAATTACGCCGTCTTTCATCTTAGAAAATGCGCCGTCGTTAAGCAGGTGGTAGTTCTCTTTAGTGGAAGGCGCGTGGAGGGAAATAATATCGCTTCCCGCGTATAATTCTTCCAAAGAAACATAATTAATATTGTAAATGCGCTGGAATTCCTCGTTAGGGTACAGGTCGTAAGCAAGCACATTCATACCAAAACCCTTTGCAAGTTTGATAACGTGGCGGCCTATCGCGCCCGTGCCTATAATACCTATGGTGCGGCCGTAAAGGTCAAAACCAGTATAGCGTTTAACTTTATAAACGCCGTCAAACATATCGTTTCTGGCCGTAATTATTTTGCGGCTTACGTTAAGCAACAGGCCGAGCGTATATTCCGCTACGGTAGCTTCCCCGTATTTAGGAACGTTAACCACATTTATCCCGCGGCTTTTACAATAGTTAAGGTCTATATGGTCATACCCGGTGGAGCGGGTAGCGATAAGTTTTAAGTCGGGAAATTTAGAGAGCAGCTTTTCGCCCATAACTTCTGAAGAATGCACAAATACCGATATGACAGCCGCATCTTTAATTTGCTCGTATTGTTCTGGCGTCATAGTTTCTATGCTGTTTTCCAAAAGGATAATATTGCACTTGCAGGCGGGCCTTGTTTTAAGATACTGCCCCGTAAGCTTGTCAACATCAAAAAAGACAATTTTCATAATATTACCTCCTTTTAATATATTATACAAAATTGTTAAGCAGGACTAACATTTATATCAAAAAATGCCCGTAAAACGGTCTTTTAGCAATACGAGATAAAGTAAAGACACAAAGTTTGTTAAACTGTATTTATGGAAAAATTTGATATAGTCATTATCGGCCTCGGCCCTGCGGGCAGTACGTTTGCCAGACTTTTAAAGCCTTCCTTAAAAGTTGCGGCCATAGATAAAAAGACCGCAGCCGAAGACAGCTTTTGCAAGCCCTGCGGCGGGCTGCTGGCGCCTGACGCCCAAAAAGCTTTAGCCCTTTTTGATTTAACCCTGCCTAAAGAAGTTCTTGTAAACCCGCAAATTTTTGCCGTACGCACTATTGACGCAAAACAAAATTTAATCCGCCATTATCAAAGATTTTACTTAAATCTGGACAGACATAAATTTGACCTTTGGCTAAAATCCCTTATCCCGCAGAATGTGCAGATATTTGACGGGTTTACGGTAAATAAAATAGAAAGGAAACAAAGCGGTTTTGAAATAACCTTTAAAAAAGACAATGCCGCGCACACAATTTTTGCGGAGCATATTGCGGGGGCTGACGGGGCAAACTCAATAGTAAGGCGCTCCTTTTTCCCAGCCGTTAAAATACACGGATATACCGCCGTTCAGGAGTGGTTTAAAGAAGAACACGAAAACCCCTTTTACTCCTGCCTTTTTGACGAACATATTACGGATTGCTATTCGTGGTCGGTATCAAAAGACGGTTATTTAATTTTAGGCGGAGCGTTTAAGTCCGAAACCTGCAATAAAGATTTTGAGGAGTTAAAAAAGAAAGCCGCCGCGGCAGGGTTTCGCTTGGGCAATCCCGTTAAAAGAGAGGCCTGCCTTGTGCTGAGTCCTAAAAACTTCAGACAATTTTGCACGGGCGGAGAAAATGTATTTTTACTGGGGGAAGCGGCAGGTTTTATAAGCCCCAGTTCGCTTGAAGGCATAAGCAGCGCGCTGCAAAGCGCTTTGGTTTTAAGCCGAGTTTTTAATTCTGACGCAAAAAATAAAAATACAAAATATGCTTTTGCCATATTGCCGCTGCGCTTAAAATTATGGCTGAAGCTTTTAAAATGCCCGTTTATTTATAAACCTTTCCTAAGAAAACTGGTTATGAAAAGCGGACTTAGCGCAATTAAAGTAAACCGCAAGATATAAAACTTATAAAAAGCTTTGGCCCGCTTTTAGAGCAGGGAGCTTTAAGTAAGCCGCCGCGCTTTGGCCCAAGTCGGAAAATGTTGTCCTTTTACCTAAAAGACCTTCTTTTATACTCTTGCCAAATACTATCAGCGGCACGTTTTCGCGCGTGTGGTCCGTGCCTTTAAAGCAAGGGTCGCAGCCGTGGTCAGCCGTTATAAAAACAATATCGTCATCTTGCAAAATCTGCGCCAGCTCGGGAAGGCGGGTGTCAAAATATTCCAATCCCTCGCCATAGCCTTTAAAGTCGCGGCGGTGGCCCCAAACCATATCAAAATCCACAAAGTTCGTAAAAATTATACTGTTTGCAGGCGCGGCGGCAGCTTCCCTTAAAGTAACGTCCCAAAGTTCGGCAAGGCCGCTGGCCTTAGCGGCGCGGGTAACGCCCTGCCCTGCAAAAATATCCGATATTTTGCCTATAGCTATAACATTGCCGCCCTGCGCCTTCATAATATCAAGCAACGTCGGGGCAGGTGGTTTTACGGAATAATCGTGGCGGTTTTTTGTACGTTTAAAAGTTGCGGGACTTTCCCCCTCAAAAGGGCGGGCGATAACGCGGGCGATATTATAGGGCGCAAGGTGCTTAAACGCAATTTCGCACAAAGCATAAAGTTTTTGCAGGCCAAAGTGCTTTTCGTGCGCGGCTATCTGGAACACGCTGTCTGCCGAGGTATAACAAATAGGCAAACCCGTTTTTATATGTTCTTCGCCCAGTTCTGCAATAATTTCCGTACCGCTGGCAGCCTTGTTGCCAAGAATGCCTTTTAAACCTGCTTCCGCGCAAATTTTTTCTATAAGTTCGGGCGGGAAAGAGGGATAGTCGGGCTTAAAATAACCCCAGTCAAAAAGTACGGGTACCCCCGCCATTTCCCAATGGCCGGAAGAAGTGTCTTTCCCTTTACTCAGTTCCTGCATATAGCCGTAAGCCGAGGGCAATTTAAAAGCGGCTCTTGTTTGAACGCCTGCGGCTTTTTCGTCAAAATTATCACTTGCGGCTGCCGCTTTAAACAGGCCGAGCTGCGCCAAATTAGGCACATTAAGCCCGCCGTTTGCCTGTACTATGTGCGCAAGTGTGTTTGCGCCCGCGTCGCCGAAAGCGGCTGCGTCTTTTGCGCCGCCTATACCGAAGGAATCCATCATCAAAATAATAACGCGCTTGTTCTCAGCCATAAAATCTCCGTTTGTAAAGGGACAATCTTTACTAAAATATAGCAAAAATATCGCCAAATAAGATACCTTGGCAAAGCAGCCCTTGATTAAATTAATAAAAATGTTATTATTTGAGAAAAGGGGATATAAAATCTTTTATTTATAATTTCCGTCAGGGGGGAAAGTTATGAAAGAAGCATATAGAAATATGCGCAATTTTTGGCTTGACGTCAAAAATTTTGAAGGGGCAAAGGGCCTTGTACCCTTTGGGAAAGAAGCAATTTACGCCGCGGGAGCGGAGTTCTGCATGCCCGACAATAATAATATTTTAAAAAACATCATAATAGCCGCCAACGCGCTGGGCGACGCAAGTATGTATTTTGAAAATAACAGCCCCTCCGGTATAGGCGGTTTTATGGGGCAGGGCCACCCTAAAATAAAAGCGGCCTCCCTTGACGTTTTAGGAGAGGCCGATAAGATGATTTATGCCATGCAGCCCGTTAAGGAACTGCCCTTAAGCATACATTGCAAAGTTACTCTATTTGCGGTGGCAAAGCATACTATTTTCTATGCGCAATTTGAAGAAGAGCAATTAAGAAATCCGCAAAATATTTTTTATAACTTCTTTGCCACCACTCAGCTGCTTATTTCCGCCTTTAAGGCGCAGGAAGCGGCTTCTTTAAAAAATCAGCAGGGTTAGAACATAACCCCTATATTAAAGGCTGCGGCCGCGGCGGCGGGAATATCGGTATTATCCACCTCCGTGCGCTCATTGCTGATTGCGCCTGCAAATTCCATATAAAAATGAGCCGCGTTAAAGCCCAGCCCCGCCGTAAAATACATAGGCGCGTTGGAGTTTGCAATATTCTTGTTTATCCCCGCCCTTAAGGGAAGATTAAAGGAAGGCCTGTTGACTAAATTTATTTCCACACCTGCGGCAAGCTGGCGGGAATCATAACCCTTAATGGAAGTTTCGTTTTCCGTAATATCCACGTCCGCCGCTAAAGTAATAAAACTTAAGGGATTTAAGGCCGCGCCGACGCGAACCTGCGGCTCCAGTTTATAATCGCTCGTTTTCCAATCCGCCGCAATTACGGGATTTATTCCGACAGGAGGGGCGGGCCTGTCAAACTTAGGGCTGTTAATGTTCTTTGCGGTTATACCCACCTGCGGGTTAAACCAAATATTCTTGCCTGAAACCTCGCGCACATTAACCAATGCGCCCAAGTCTATGCCCAGCTGCGTGCTGTTCTTTCTGTCTTCCCAGGCATCTTTTAAAATATCGCCCACGTCGTCATTTTTTTGCAAAAGCATAATGCCCGTTTGCGCGATAGTGCCGTTGATGGCTTTTATATTGCCGCCAAGCTGTACGCCTTTTACTACAGTAAAACCATAACCTAAAGAAGCTTCCGTAAACGCGGCTACGTCCGCCATTGCGCGCGTTTCGTTATCGTTATACCCGCTTATGCCGCCGGCGGAAGCTGCGCTGTTGATAATAGGTGCCGCGCCGCCCATATTTGCGGCGGCTTCGTTAGCTGCGGCAAGAATCTGGTCAGGCGTGGAACCTGCGCCTGCGGCAGCGTTCACAAAAGCGTTTGCCAAATCCTGAGAAGAAGAATAACTGCCGCCAAGCAAGGTATTTAAGTCAGCAAGCAATCCCGTTTGCGCGTCAATAGAAGCGGCAAGCGTATTGGCGGCGGCAGCGTTAGTAGGATTGGCGGGAGTTGTAGTAGCCCCCAAAGTTATACCCAAAGAGCCGCCCTGCGTGCCAAGGCCAAGGTTTTTTGTGTCTATAACAGGCGTAATGCCCATATTACCTAAAGAACGGACGGAAAAAGCGAAATTCTTAAACTTAAAGCCAAGCCCCGCATCGGCATTAACAAGCGCGCCGATTTCGTTTGCAACCAAATCGTGTATGGTGGAAAGACCCGTAAATAAAGTGGACATTTCCGCCGCAGTAGGGGCTCCGCCGTTTTCTATTTTCGTAGAGAGAGTATCATAATCTTTGGAAAGCTTATCAAACTTATCAATGGATTTTAATACGGTTTTTGTGGTTTCCGCATTAACGCCAAGGTTAAAAAGAATTCCCTTTTCGTTACGTCCCTCTTTTTGGACCAAAGCCGCAGGGTTCCAATACTGCGCGTCAGGCCCGTAAGCCGCGGCAACGCCCGCCCCGCCCATTGCCATGGCGCGCGGCCCGACCCACTGCCAAGGCGCGGCGTAAGAAGTTGCCGTCAAACAAAAAGCACATACAAACAATAAATATTTTTTATACATTTCTCCCCCGTAAACCCTACAAACATTATAACTATAAAAACCACTTTATTATAACTATTATATAAAAACAAACTCCATTTACAAGTGCGCTAAAAAAAGCTAGATATTTATTATATCCATTATATTAATAGGGAGGAGTTTATGTTAAAAGATTTTAAGAATTTTGTTATGCGCGGTAATGTCGTGGATATGGCGGTGGGTGTTATAATAGGGGCGGCTTTCGGCAAGATAGTTGCTTCCTTGGTAAGCGATGTCCTGCTGCCGCCGATAGGAAAGATTACGGGCGGGGTGGATTTTTCCAACCTTTATTTTAATCTTACTTCCACGCCTTACGAAAGTTTATCCCAAGCCCAGCAGGCGGGGGCGGCTACGGTAAATTACGGTATATTCATAAATACCGTTATAAACTTTTTTATACTGGCGGGTGTTTTGTTTTTACTTATAACGCAGATAAATAAACTTAAAGCAAAATTTGAGCAGGCTGACAAAGACGCGGCGCCGACTACAAAGGAATGCCCGTTTTGCCTTTCCGCCATTCCGGTAAAAGCGGTAAAGTGCGCGCATTGCACTTCCGAACTGACTGCCGGAAAATAAAATTAAAACAGATGCTTACAACAACACGGTTATCTTCCATTTGACAGGATTTAACATTTATTATGTTCGGGATAATAATAACTATTTAAATTCTGATTAACCGCAGATTATATATCGGCGGGAAAACATAAAGGAGAAGAAAGATATGATAAAAAATACAACAGCTAAAATTATACTGTTGCTGATTGCCGCGGCTTTCGCTCTGCCGGCAAACGCCCAGCTTAAAGGTAAAACTGAAGTTTCTTTACAGGCGGGGGCAATGAATTATGAAGGGGACACCGACCTTAAGACGGACTGGCTCTTCGGCGCGCGCTTAGGACATTATTTTACAGACGCAATTTCCGCCGAAGTCGCCTTTATAGGCGGTAAGACAAAAGTAAAAGACACGGGTGATAAATTTAAAGTTTTTTACCCGTCCGCCAATGTGGCTTATAACTTTGTTTTCGGCAAATTTGTGCCTTTTGTCAAAGCGGGCGCGGGCGCTTATATAATGGACCCTGAAAACGGCAGCTCGGAAACAGACTTCGGCGTAAATTACGGCGCGGGTCTTAAATATTTCTTTACGCAAAATTTAGCCTTTAGGGCGGAGGCCGACCACTTTATAGACACAGAAAGCGGCACAGGAACGCATAACCTTCAGGCTTTAGCGGGGCTTTCCTTTTTCTTCGGAAACTGTAAAAAAGCCGAGGCCGTAAAAAGAGCGGGAGAAGTAAAAAAAGCGGCAGTTGAAACCGTCGCCGCAGTTGCACCCGTTGCGGAGGAAACACCCGCCCCCGCCGCCGTTGAGCAGCAGGAAGTTGTTTTTGTACCTGCTCCGCAGCCCGTTAAGGAAGAAGTTCTAACTTTAACAAAAGAGAAGAACCTTGTTTTGCACGGTATAACCTTTGCAAACGGCTCCGCTTCCATAACGCCCGAAAGCGAAAAAGTGTTAAACGCGGTTTATGCGGCTTTGGTTGCCGCGCCCGATTTCTCCGTAGAAATACAGGGACATACCGACAGCACTTCCAGCGACGCATTTAACCTTAAATTATCCCAAACCAGAGCAAATGCCGTTAAGGATTATTTAGTTAAAAAAGGTATAGCGGAAAACAGACTGGCGGCAAAAGGATACGGCGAAGCCCAACCCATTGCCGATAATGCCACTAAAGAAGGGCGCGCGGCTAACCGCAGGATAGAGTTTAAAGTTTTAAACTAAAAGCACATAAAGCGAAAAAGCCGCGTTTTAAAAAACGCGGCTTTTTTAATTTAAGCAAAAAATTATTTGCCGATTATTTGCGGACGGGGTAAGGTTGATAATCGGAAGAAAGTTTACTTTTTTCCAATATCTGCTTTTCTATACCTTCGCTGCGGCGGAACGGCCCTATAAGATAATTTGTATCGCCTGCAAAAAGTTCGGCCCATTTAGCAAGCGGGGCGGGTTCTGCAAGGAGCATAGGGTCCACCACGATATAAGCCACGTGATAGCCTTTGTTAAGCACCAAAAGCGAGGCGGCATGATAATCCCACTGCGGATAAATTTTGTGTGTGGCAGGGTCCGCAAATTTATCTGTATTCTGCGCCGTTTTTACAAATTCGCTATTCTGGGGATAAGCAAAAACCGTATAAACTTTTACTATGCGCCACTGGTCGTATTTTGCGGGCAGGGCGGCGCAAATATCGCGGCAAAAAGAATAGGTGCAGACGGCGCACTCTTCGTTAACGGGGCGGTAGTAATGCTGCACGGTATTTGTTTTTGCGTGGTCCATAACCGCCATCATATCAACTTCTTTATAGGTGGAAACCAGCTTGTTATTTTTAGCTTTATTTGCCGCCAACTGCCGCTTAAGCTGGGCAACTAACTCGTCGGAAGCGGCCTGTTGGGCCAAAGCGCTTGGCGCGGCGGTATAGCCGTAACGGCGTTTGGAATCTTTACTTCTGTGGAGGGTTTGTATAAAAAGTTTTTCCAGGGCGGTATTGGACGCGTCCGCCGTGTTATATGCAATATTAAGTTTCTGTTTGAACATTTCCGCCAGCTGTTGCTTTATATCGTCCTGATTGTCCGCGTAAAATTCCGGATAGTTATGCTCAAGGCCCGCCATACGGTATAAATAATCCAAAACGCCGATATAATTAAAATCCAATTTGCTCGGCGGCAGAGTTTTTTTATAGACAGCGTCGGTAATATAAATATTGTAAAGATAGGCGGCGACGGCTTTAACTTTATCTTTTTTACCTTTACCGTTAAAAAGACCTTTAAAAGTATCCCAAACCGAAGGTTCGCCCTGCACGGTATTACTTGCGCCGACGCCCAACTGCAAATTTATAAGCAAAGCGGCAGGGTTGGCATTGGGATATTGCTTGGCAATTTTCTCCTGCAAATATTTGGGGAAGGCGGGCGCAGGCGCGGGGGAAGCAAACGCGGAGAATGCGCCGAAGGACGAAACTATCGCCGTAAAAACAAAAGCTAAAAAAATATTTTTAATATGTTTCATAAGTCGCGCGCGCAAAAAGCGTCCTCCGTTTATACTCTGTTATAAAGTATAAATAACTATTATCCTGACGACAAGGGACTAAAGTACTATTTTGCGCGTGGGTATAGTGGGTATATAGGTTATTTAATGTCGTACCTTGTCCAGCCGGATACACCGCTGCCGCCCGCAGTGCCGTTTTGTACGCCGCCTACCGCTTGGCACACCTTGTTTGCGACATAATCGTTGGGGTATGCCCAACATTCCTGCGTGCCTGCGCGGTTGTTCGGTTCGTACCTAAGCCACACGGCATAACCTATTTTGCGGGTTGAGGAGTCCCCAAGGTAGGCAACAACGTTTTTACTGCCACCGTCATACAAGTCAATATAAAAACTGGGCCCGTAAATATAATCTGCCACACCAAAATTGCCTGTAAATTCTGAGGAAGGCAAAACGTCCAGTTCGGCCCAATTGTTTGGATAGCGGCCCAGAACGAGATACGACCTTTCCGCCGAATCACCCAAAGCTTTAGCCAAATGTTGCATGGCAGAAAATCTGGCCTTGCCGACGGCAACCTGATACTGCGGCAAAGCGATAGCGGCAAGTATGCCTATGATCAAAACCACCACCAAAAGCTCAATTAAAGTAAACCCTTTTTTGTGCATCTTTTTTCCCCCAGATAACATCCCTTTAAATTACAGCGGATAGCAGCTATATCCCGCTTGCCGCCGTTAGATATTCAAAAAAAGATAGTTGAAGAATTGGAGGGATATCAAAAAATAATAGATGGCGCACAGCAGGTAATAAACAATTGGAGACCAGTAGTAAAGGTAAATCCTTCTTGGCCTATAAAAAAACTGGGAGATGTTTGCAAAACAGCCTCGGGGGGGACTCCGCTAAAAAACGATGAATCATACTATAAAAATGGGAAGATCCCGTGGTTGAGAAGTGGTGAGGTTTCTCAAGGGCATATATATAAATCAAAAATGAGCATAAACGAATTAGGATTAAAAAATTCTTCTGCGAAAATTTTCCCAATAAACACTGTGTTGGTTGCGATGTATGGGGCAACCGCTGGGCAAGTCGGGATATTAAAATTTGAGGCAGCCACAAACCAGGCTATTTGTGGGATATATCCTAATGATATGTTCCTTCCTGAATTTCTTTTCTTATTCCTTCTATCAAAGAAAGAGTATTTAATAGCCATAAGCACAGGTGGCGCACAACCAAACATATCACAAAAAATAATCAATGAAATAGCTATCCCTATTCCTCCAATACCAGAGCAGAAGGAACAAGTTGATTTGTATTATGAACAATTCAATATAATAAATTCAAATAAAAAACTTATAGAAATGATGAATATTAATATAAAAGAAAGAATATCGGAAATTTTGGGTAAATGATTATGCTTGATTATGATCCTACCTTAGAAGATTACGATACCTTGCTTACTGGCTACATGCCAACTTTGCCAGAAGATGGAATGGATTATTTGGAATATATCAGAGATGCGTACTATGTAAACATTAAAAAGGACAAGTTCCAATTCGCAATTCTTGCTTTTCACATTATGTATATGTCTTTCATATATAAAACTTTATGGCTAATCAAAAATACTGAACCGGATAAATCGAAGAATTTCTTTGATGGGAATCAAATAGAGACTAAACAACTTAACAATTTTTTTGACTTTTCTCCTGCAACTGAAAAAAATAGTATAAAAACACTGAAATTTTTAGAATTTCATCAAAATTTAATAAACTCTTATTGCAATTTTGTAGATATACGTAATGATTGTGCCCACTGTGCTGGTTTCATACAATATAAAAATGAAGAAGATCTGAAAACAAAATTTAAAGACATTATTAAATCCGTAGAAACTATTTTTAGCAAATACACACCATTACTTAAAAGACTTTTCGAGGAATACTTGAATTCCATATCTAAAGATACATCAGCAATATCCTTTTCTGTAGAAGATTTCATATATCATAATGGCATTTCTCAAAAAGATTTTGAATTTTTAGCCAATCAAGATTGGCCTTTTTTAAAACTACCAATCACAGATATCCCAGCTATGCGCAAAAAAGTCTTCCTTCTCACAATGCTATGCCAGCATGGAGATACAGATATGTTCATAAGCAAGTTCTCCTCCGTCTTTCAAAATATCCCAGAAACCGATCTTCGGGACATTATCACAAGTTATTTCGGGTTTCTTTCTCCAGATTCCTATGAAATTAGAGGGATAGAAGCAAAAATGGAAATTAGCCTTTTCCCTCCTGCTGAACAGAATTAAATTTTTGCGATTAAATAATGGCCCTAAAAGAGACATTTAAGCTTTTGGGGCCTTATTTTGCATCTCTTTATAACCTGGTAAAAATGTATCTGTACAGCGGAGGCAAGCCCGGATATCGGGCTTGTACGACGATAATTTTAAGTATTTATAATAGGATAAAATTAAATTTCCCCGACGGTGTATCGTCGGGGAAAATCATTGGGGTCCCTGAGTGGATTCGAACCCATATAAAGAGTTTCCCATTATTACTTACAGTATGGATTACTATCAAGGTCTAGTCAAGCTATTCTTTAGTCCATTTGTATTGACTTTTGCCATATAAAAGCCTATACTAGTATAGAGGGATAAGTGTCGTGTTTTTGCAAAAGAGAGAAAATGTATTATGTATAGAAAAAAGAGTCTAATTCTTGAAATATATCAAAAAGTACAAAAGTCCAAAGATTTAGCTTTTGTGCAAAAGGATTTCTATGACTATACAAAAGACCAAGATCAGGTCAATCGTGCTTTGAGAAAGCTGGTAGCAGACAAGGTTTTAATTAGAATAGGAAAAGGTGCCTATTCTAAAGCAAGACTCTCTCGCATAAGCAATAAATATGTGCCTGCCGGAGGGATAATAAACTCTGGACGTCAGGTATTAAAAAAATTTGGAATAAAAACATTCCCCTCTTCCTTTGACATCGCATATAATAATGGAGAAAGCACACAGGTTCCCACAGGCAGAGTAATTGGGGTAAACCGCAGAATAAGTAGGGAACTTAGTTTCAATGGGATATCATTAAAATATGAAAGAGTTAAATAAGCCGGATATAGATTCAATTAGAGAAATATCAGAAGAATTGGCAATAGATCCATCTTTTATAGAAAAAGATTGGTATGCTACTCAAGCGCTAAAAATAATATCCCAACAAAGTACTAAATTCATTTTTTCGGGTGGGACGTGCTTATCTAAGGCATATGATCTTATAGAAAGGTTCTCAGAAGATTTGGATTTCAAAATAATAGAAGCATTTGATAGGGCAAAAAGAAGAAGCATAATAGAGAAACTAAAAAAAGATTTAGAGGATAGCAGTTTATTTGGAAAAATCTCAGTTAAAAAAGAGAGCCAAAGCAAAAAAATAACATTGGAGATTTCCTATTCACATTCCGCCTCTTCCCCAAGCACATTAAGGCCACATATAAAAGTAGAAATTATTTTTATAGAGATCAATCAGCCAACAGAAGAAAAGTCTGTGGGAAGTTTTTACGATAAATATCTACGGAAAACAGACAACCTATTTTTAGTCCATTGTACTAGCCCTATTGAAACTGCTGCAGATAAATTTAGCGCATTGCTCTGGCGCATCCCCAACACCGACAGAGCCATGCCGCTTCACGATATAAAGAACGACCCAACTCTTATGCGGCATCTTTATGATTTATTTGCTCTAAAAAAACTTATTTCAGACAACAAATCTTCTTTTACCTCGCTCGTACATGCTATATATGAGAAAGATAAGGACAGATGTGCGGAGAGAAACAAAGATATAAAGCAGGCCATTTTAGACACTTTGCAAAAACTTGAGAAAGATAAAAAGTTTGAAGAAGATTATAATAGTTTTGTACAGGCAATGAGTTATGCTAGCGACAAAAAACAAATTTCTTTCAAAGAAGTTTTGGGTAATTTTGAGGCAATCTCAAGAATAGCAATTAAATAGAGGCAAAAACATGATAACGATACTAATTACTAAAGCCACAACCTTCCTCAATAACCCCGATTTTTCCTTATTAGTAAGTCAAATATTTGGATTAATCCTAACCATGAAAGGCCTGCCCAGTGATAAAGAAATTAAAGAGTTGTCTGGAACATATTGGGACTTTAGCCCTCCAATGATTAGACATCTCATATCCGAAAAATATGACAAAATCTTGGGTATTTTCGTAATTACTATTCCAACCCTTACGGCAGTGTCAAATTTCAACAATGCTTATATAAATTTAATTATTATTAGCATAGGAGCAATTTGCTCCCTTCCATCTGTAAAAAATCCTATCGTTAATAAAAAAACAAAGAAAATTTGTGAGTTGAAAGAAAAATAAGAATTAAATTTTTGCGATTAAATAATGACCCCAAAAGAGACATTTAGGCTTTTGGGGCCTTATTTTGCATCTCTTTATGGCCTGGTAAAAATGTATCTATGCGGCTGGGGCAGGTCCAAATACCTGGCTAGTACGACGATAATTTTGAAGGTTTCTAAGAGGATAAAATTAAATTTCCCCGACGGTGTATCGTCGGGGAAAATCTTTGGGGTGGCTGAGGGGATTTGAACCCCCGGCCTCCGGTGCCACAGACCGGCGCTCTAACCAGCTGAGCTACAACCACCGTAAATCTATTCTTTTTATTCTCAACAGCAGGCGCGGCTAACCGCGCAGACAACAAAAACTACCGTTAAAAAAACACCGCCGCAAAGGCTGATGTTTTATAATTCTATCATTTTTCAGGCGCGCTTGACAATTAAAAACCGCAGCACAAAAAATATAAAACGCAAATAAAACTAAAGTTAAAACACGGAAAAACCTGCGCAAGCGCGCGACAAAAAGTAAAAATTTACAATGCTACCATTGTTCAAAATGAACTTTTTTATCGTCGTAGCGGTTTTGGTCCGTCTTTTCTTCCGCCGCGTAACCGAACACGACCACCGCAACGGGCTGTATATGGGGCGGCAAGGCAAATGCCGCTTTTATATTATCCACCCTGTCCTGACGGGGATACACGCCCATCCACACGCTGCCAAGCCCAAGCGCATGCGCGGCCAAAAGCATATTTTGTATGGCGGCAGCGCAATCTTGCGAAAAATAACCTTGCGCGGCTTTCTCCCGCTCCAAATTACTGCAAACCACTATTGAAAGCGGCGCGTTTGCCGCAATTGCGCCCGTGGGGTGAGCGGCCTCTATCTTCTTTCTGCCCTCGTCAGAAGTTACTACCAAAAATTCCCAATCCTGCACATTTCTTGCCGTCGGGGCTGACATTGCCGCCCGCAAAATAGTATCAAGCTTTTCTTTTTCCACGGGTTGCGCCGTAAATTTGCGTATGCTGCGGCGTTTGAAAATTGAGGTAAGTGTATCCATAAAATTTATTTTTTCCTCCTAAAAAACCGAGCAAGGCCGCCTTTTGCAGTTTCCCTGTAGTCGCTGTTCATATCCTTGCCCGTTTGCATCATAGTTACCAAAATATCGTCGTAAGAAACTCTGTTGTCATTATCGGACGCTAAGGCGTAAGTGGCGCAGTCCACCGCGCGGCTTGCCGCCATCGCATTGCGTTCTATGCACGGTATTTGCACAAGGCCGTCAACAGGGTCGCAGGTAAGGCCGAGGTGGTGTTCAAGGCCCATTTCCGCCGCGTAATCTATCTGACGGTTATTGCCGCCTTCCAGCTGGCAGGCAGCGGCGGCCGCCATAGCACAGGCAACGCCGACTTCCCCCTGACAGCCCACTTCCGCACCTGATATAGAGGCATTGCTTTTGGCTAAATTGCCCACAAGCCCCGCAGTTGCAAGCGCGCGGATTATGGGAGCGTCGTCAAGTTCGTAAACTTCCTTAGTTATTCTTAAAACAGCGGGCAATACTCCGCAACTGCCGCAGGTGGGCGCGGTTATTACGCGTCCGCCGCTGGCGTTTTCTTCCGCGCAGGCTAAGGCATAAGAAAATAAACGGTGCACGCGCCTTACATAACGCGGCGAGGTATCGGCCATCTTATAATAGCGCATTGCTTTACGGTCCAACTGAAGACTGCCCGGCAAAATATCGCGCTTGCTAAGGCCGCGTTCCATTGCGTCCTGCATTTGCTTCCACACGTCTAAAAGAAAATCCCATATCTGCGGGCCTTCGCATTCTTCCACATATTCCCAAAGCCCCATCTTGCGCTCTTTTGTGTAGGCAAGTATATCCTGCATTGTTCTTAAAGGATAAATGCTTGGCAGTTTGGCGGTAAAATCCGCGTCGTCCTTAATCTCTCCGCCGCCGACGCTGTAATATGTATGCGCGGCTAAAACATTTTCCTTCTCGTCCAAAGCTTCAAATTTTAAAGCATTGGGGTGGCGCGGCAGGGTTATTTTATCTTCCCAAACTATTTGTACGGGTTTTGGCTCAAGGCCTGTTATTACGGCTAAATCGGTTAAATGCCCTTTGCCAGTTAAGGCTAAAGAGCCATATAAATAAACCCTAAAGCTTTGCGCCGCAGGGTTTTGTTTATTAAAAATCTCAGCCGCTTTGCGCGGCCCCATGGTATGGCTGCTTGATGGCCCCATACCCGCTTTATAAAGTTCTCTTAACGATTGCATATTAAAAATGTTACTATATATTTTACGATGAGTATAGTAGACATCCTGTTCATAGCCATAGGCCTTTCAATGGATAATATGGCGGTTGCCGCGGCTTCTGCCTGCGGCGGCAAAAATACCGTACCGCCAAAGCATATTGCCAAGGTGGCATTATTGTTTTGCTGCGTAGGCTTGGTCTTTTTGACAACAGGCTTTTTAGGCGGAGTGAAACTGCAAAAATTTATATCGGGCTGGGACCACTGGCTGGCTTTCTTTTTGCTGTTTTATATCGGCGCAAAGATGATAAAAGAATCCTTTGCCAACGCGCCCGAAACCAAAGCCTGCCAAAAGTATGATATGACGCGTTTTAAAACGCTGCTTTTATTGGCTTTAGCTACAAATATAGACGTTTTGGCGGCGGGGGTTTCCCTGGCGTTTTATCACGTTCATCTGCCGCAGGTGCTTACAATACTGGCTGTTTGTATTTTAATGGCGACTTCCATAGGTTTTACCATAGGCCAAAAGCTGGGCAGTTATTTTGGCAAACGGGTGGAATTTTTGGGCGGGGCTACGCTTATAGTGTTAAGCCTCAAAATACTCTTAAACGGCTGAAAACCGCCGTTTGGGGTAAAAAAGACAAATTACTTGTCTTTTTTGCATATACATTTGATAGAATAAAGTTATATAACTATGGGATTAATATCAATAATATTAGTTTTATTATCCATAGCAACGGGATGTTTTGCTATTGGGGTAGTCTCCGGCAGCAAGCTGGGCAGCTGCTATAAAGGCACCGTTGTGCTTAAAACAACCCTTGTCTTTATAGTCGCCAACCTGCTTGCCATATCGCTAAGCTTTATAACGGGCAAATTGCTTTACGCAACTTTAGCGCCTGTTATAAATTGGCTTGCGTTCAGCTTTTTGTTCCTTATAGGGGTAAGGCTTCTTCTGGAATCCATAGAAAAAGCCCCCAGCTTAAATTACACGGATATCGTACAGAGCGGCTACCTTATTAAGGTTGCCGTACAGGCGAGCATAGACTCCTTTATGTTCGGCTTTGTGCTGGCATTGGTATCGGCCAATATGCTTTTGGCATCTTTGTTCTTTTCCGCGCTGTTTACCTTTTTCGCAGTTACTTTCGGTCTGGCGCACGGACACGCGTTTACAAAAACCGTTCTGGGCAGCAGACTTCAGCTTATATCAGGCGTAATTATGATAGTTATAGCCGTTAAGTTTTTGCTTTCGGCCAACAGCTGATTTAAAACCAAAATTAAAAAACATAAAACGCTGCGGCAGGCAGCGTTTTTTATCCGAATGGAGGAAACCTTCACTTATGCAATATAATCCGCCGCTTAAAAAAATACTTATTGATGAAGAAAAGATAAACGCAAGGGTTAAAGAACTGGGCGAACAAATTTCAAAAGACTACCAGGGCAAAACCCCGATAATTATAGGTATTTTAAGAGGTTCCATAATATTTTATTCCAATCTGGTCAAAAATATTAAAACCGACTGTAATTTAGATTTTATGTGTCTGTCTTCTTATAACGGGGCAACGTCTTCCAGCGGGAAAGTCCGTATGATATTGGACCTGCGCGAAGATATTAAAAACCGCCACGTTATATTGGTGGAAGACATTGTGGATACGGGCATTACCGCAAAGTACCTTTTTGAACTGCTCAAAACAAGGCAGCCCGCCTCCATAGAGATGTGCGCCCTTTTGGATAAGCCTTCCAACAGGGAGGTGGAAATGGCCCCTAAATATATAGGCTTTACCATAGAAAACGAGTTTGTTATAGGTTACGGACTTGATTATAACGAACTCTATCGCAATTTACCGTTTATAGGAGTTTTTGATGAAACCAAATAAAAAAATCCCAATTCCCGTACGCCAAATCATACTGTGGATTCTTTCTTTTATCCTGCTCGTTTCCATCTATTCAAGAATGGGAACCGCGCAGCCCATAAAGGTTATGGACTATTCCGAATTTAAGAGCAAAGTGGCCGCGGGGGAAATACTTTCCGTATCTATCAGCCCCGATACCATTGAAGGCACATATAAAAACAACGGCAAAGAAGAAAAATTTAAAGCCGTTAAGATAGAAGATAATACGCTTGTGCCTGAACTTATCGCCTCTAAAGTGCCTTTTAAAGGACAGGCGGATAAGAGCTGGGTATACAGCATACTTTTAAACATCGGCTGGATTGCATTGTTTGTTCTGGCGTGGTGGTTTTTGTTTATCCGCCCGCAGAAGAACGACGGCAGAAGCGCCTTGAACTTTGCCAAATCCAAAGCCAAAATGCAGGACCCTACCGCGCAGGAAATCACCTTTAAAGACGTTGCGGGTTGCGACGAAGCTAAAGAAGAATTGCAGGATATTATTAAGTTCTTAAAAAATCCTAAGAAATTCCAAAAACTCGGTGCAAAATTACCTAAGGGTGTGCTTTTGTACGGCGCACCCGGTACAGGTAAAACATTGCTTGCGAAAGCTGTTGCGGGCGAAGCTAAAGTATCATTCTTTTCCGCCTCGGCTTCCGAATTTGTGGAAATGTTTGTAGGCGTTGGTGCGGCGCGCGTGAGAGATTTATTTAATAATGCCAAAAACAATGCCCCCGCCATTATCTTTATTGACGAACTTGACGCCGTAGGCAGAAGAAGATTCGCAGGCATCGGCGGCGGACACGACGAAAGAGAGCAAACCTTAAACCAGCTTTTAATTGAACTTGACGGCTTTGAAAGCAAGCAGGGCATTATACTTATGGGCTCCACCAACCGCCCCGACGTGCTTGACCCCGCTTTAACCCGCCCGGGCAGATTTGACAGACACGTCAATGTCCCCTCCCCCGATATGAAAGGGCGCAAGGAAATTTTGGAAGTTCACGCCAGAAAAGTAACTTTAAGCAAAGATATAGACCTTGAAGTTATCGCAAAAAGCACCCCCGGTTTTGTGGGTGCGGATTTGGCAAACGTTATTAACGAAGCCGCTATTCTTGCCGCCAGAGCGGATAAAGAAGCCGTTTCTACCACCGATATAGAAGAAGCCGTGGAACGCGTTATAGCTGGCCCGCAGCGCAAGAGCCGCGTAATATCCGAAAAAGAGAAAAAGGTTATTGCCGCGCACGAAGCGGGACATACAATAGTAGCCAAAAAATGCGACAACAGCGACCCCGTGCATAAAGTTTCCATTATCCCGCGCGGCCCCGCTTTGGGCTACACCATGCAGCTGCCTTTGGAAGATAAATATCTTACAACCAAGAGTGAGCTTTTAGATAAGCTTACAATCCTTTTGGGCGGCAGAGCGGCCGAAGAAATTTTGTTTAACGAAATTACTACAGGCGCGCATGACGACCTTTCCCGCACCACGGCCTATGCCCGTAAAATGGTGGCGGAACTTGGTATGAGCGAGAAGCTTGGCCCTATCTCCGTGCAGACAGACGAAAACGAAGTGTTTTTGGGTATGGATTTATCCAAACACAAAAATTACTCGGAAGAACTGGCGCGCGATATTGATAATGAAGTCAGCCTGCTGGTAAAAGATTCCTACAAAAAAGCTAAGGAAATATTAAAAGCAAATAAACCCGCTTTAGAAACCTTAATAGCCAGACTACTTGAAAAAGAAGTCGTTGATTCCGACGAAATTGACGAAATTATGGGCATTAAGAAAGCGGAAAAACCCGCTGCTCCCGCGCCGGAAAAGGCGGAAGAAAAAACACAGCAGACGGAGGCCGCGCCGACTTCCCCCGCGCAGGAGGCTGCTTAAAGGTATGACGAAATACTTCGGTACGGACGGCGTTCGCGCGATTGCGGGGCAGTTTCCGTTAGTAGAAGATTTTATTGTTAAGCTGGGTTATTGCGCGCTTAAGGAATTGCAAAAGCGCGGCAGTAATGCAAAGGCTCCCGTTATTATAGCGGAAGACTCCCGCATATCAGGCCCGCAGATAGCTAAACACCTTACGCGCGGCATAAGAGCCGCGGGCTTTAGCGTTTTGCATATAGGCATTGCGCCTACGCCTGCTGTTTCCTACCTTACCAAAAAGTACGGTGCGGTTTGCGGTATTGTAATTTCTGCCAGCCATAACCCCGCCGAATTTAACGGAATAAAATTCTTTTCCACCGAAGGCTCTAAACTTAACGAAGATATTGAGCAGGCCATAGAAGACGCCATAGAACAAACAACCGCCGTGCCGCAGGAAGTTCCTTCCACCGTATTTACCAAAGACGAAGGCAAAGTGCGCGACTATATAGACTTCCTTAAATCCACCGTTAAAGGTATTGATTTTAAAGGCATAAAAATTGTGTTGGACTGCGCCAACGGCGCAAGTTATAAAGCCGCCCCGCAGGTATTTAAAGAACTCGGCGCGGATACCGTTGTGCTTTTTAACGCTCCCGACGGCCTTAACATAAACAAAAATGCAGGCGCGCTGCACACGCAGACAATGCAGGATAAAACCAAAGAAGAAAATGCTTTTATAGGCTTTTCCTTTGACGGCGACGCCGACAGACTTATAGCATCAGACGAACTTGGCAGGCAGTTGGACGGCGACAATATTATAGCCATAGCCGCAACCAGCCTTAAGGAACAAAATAAACTTAAAGGCGGCAAAGTCGCCATAACGGTTATGGCAAATCTGGGCCTTATAAACTATTTAAAGCACCACGGCATAGAGCCCGTGCTTACAAAAGTAGGCGATAAATATGTTTTTGAAGCGTTGGATAAAGAAGATTTATCCGTCGGCGGGGAAACATCGGGCCATGTAATCTTCCGCGATTTATTTAATACGGGCGACGGCATTTTATGCGCGCTGCAAACGCTTGCGATAATAAAAGAATCAGGCAAGAAACCAAGCTGGTTTAAAGAGCAATGGACTAAATACCCTCTTAAACTGGTACAGGTTAAAGTAGATAAAAAAATACCGTTGGAGGAAGTTGACGGCTTTTTAGATTATGTAAAGCAGTTGGAAGGCGGTATGGGCGAAAAGGGCAGAATAGTAGTAAGATATTCCGGTACGGAGCCTTTGCTCAGGATTCTTGTAGAAGGCGAAGATAAAACGCAGGTGGAAGAATACGCGCAAAAAACCGCAGATTTTTATAAAGCCAAAGTAGCGGCATAAAACCGCGCTTGGGCGTTGGAGAGAATTTATGAAAGTACAACTCGGCGTTAATATAGACCATATAGGCACCTTAAGACAGGCGCGCGGCGCAGGCTTTCCCGACCCTGTTATGGCGGCAAAAATTTGTCTTTCAATGGGCGCGCAGTTTATAGTTTTGCACTTAAGAAAAGACAGACGCCACATGCAGGACCACGACCTTGAAAGGCTTAGCGCATTAAGCCGTAAGCAGATACATTTGGAAATGGCCGCCTCCAAGGAAATGCTTGATATCGCTTTAAAATACAAACCGGGTTCCGTCTGTATAGTACCTGAATTCCCCAATGAACTTACCACCTCGGGCGGTTTAAAGTTGGACGACAATACCATAAACGCGCTTATGCCCGCGATAGAAAAACTTAAAAAGTCGGACATAAAAGTAAGTTTATTTATTGACCCTTCCGCGCATGATATTCGCGCCGCAAAAAGACTGGGCGCGGACATTGTGGAACTTTGTACCAAAAATTACAGCGAAGCCAAAACCGAACCCGAAAGGCTGACGCTTTTAGAAGAACTTTCAATGGCCTCTATACTTGCAAAAGAACTCGGCCTTGCCGTACACAGCGGGCACGGGCTTAATTACACCAATGTAAAAGATGTGGCTTTAATAGACGGTATGGAGTGCCTTAATATCGGGTTTAGCATAATTGCGCGCTCCGTCTTTGCGGGCTTACCGCAGGCCGTACTTGAAATGAAAATGATTATAGAGGACTGATTTATGTGCGGAATTGTAGGCTATACAGGCAATAAAAATTGCAGTAATATTATAACGGACGGGCTTAAGAAGTTAGAGTACAGGGGATATGATTCCGCAGGTATAGCTTTTGAGCAGCCCGCAAAAGTAACTGTGCTTAAAGCGGTAGGCAAAGTAAACAATTTAGAAGCGCTAATTGCAAAAGACGGCATAAATGCCCCCTGCGGCATAGGCCACACGCGCTGGGCCACGCACGGCAAACCGTCGGTAGAAAACAGCCACCCGCATACAGATTGCACAGGCAAGATAGCCCTTGTACATAACGGCATAATAGAAAATTATACGGAATTAAAACATAAACTTGAGCATAAAGGACATACCTTTAAATCACAAACAGACAGCGAAGTTGTCGCCCATCTTATAGAAGAATACCTTAAAACAAAAAATTTTGAAGACGCTTTTAAAGCCGCTATAAAACAGCTTAAAGGCGCTTACGCCATTGCCGCCGTTTACGCTGATGCCCCAGGTGTTATTATGACGGCAAAAAAACAAAGCCCGCTCGTGCTGGGTTTAGGTAAAGACGAATTTTATTTAGCCTCGGACGTGCCCGCTTTCTTAAAACACACTAAAGAAGTTTTATTTTTTAAAGACGGTGATTTGGCAAAAATATCCAAAGACGGTTACAAAATTTTTGACGCGGACGGTAATGCCGTACAAAGAGAAGTGCAAACAGTAAATTGGGATTCCTCCACGGCGGAAAAGGGCGGCTTTAAGCACTTTATGCTTAAGGAAATTTTTGACCAGCCCCAAGCCGCGGAAGATACCTTAAGAACCTTGCCCGCGTCTATTAAAAAAGCTTTCGGCCTTTCTTCCGCCGACGCAAAAAAAATAAAAGGCATATATATTGTTGCCTGCGGCACGGCCTTCCATGCGGCGGTTGCAGCAAAATACATAATAGAACACTTTACCCGCCTGCCCGTTGAAGTTGAAACCGCTTCCGAATTTAAATACCGCGATATTAACTTTAAGAAAGACTGGCTGTTTATAGCCGTTTCCCAGTCGGGCGAAACCGCTGATACCCTTGCCGCTTTAAAGAACGCCAAACACGCTGGCCTTAAAGTAATGAGCATTTGCAATGTAATGGGTTCCTCTATAACGCGTGAGAGCGACTTTACGGTTTACACGCATTGCGGGCCTGAAATAAGCGTTGCGTCCACAAAGGCTTTCACCTGCCAAATGGCGGTTTTATATTCCTTCGCGCTTAACTTGGCTTACGCGCAAAAGACGCTTACAAAAGAAAAATTTGAAACTTTGTATAAAGAATTTTTAACTCTGCCCAAACTAATAAAAGAAACTTTAAAAACCGACGAGCAGATTAAAGCAACGGCAAAAGAAGTTTTTGAAAAGAATTCTTTTATCTTCCTAGGCAGAAATGTAAGTTACCCCGTAGCCCTGGAAGGCGCTTTAAAGTTAAAAGAAATTTCCTACCTGCACGCGGAAGGCTTTGCGGGCGGCGAGATTAAACACGGCCCTATCGCCATTATAGATAACGGCACACCGGTTATCGCGCTTGCCCCGCAGGGTAATTTGTACGATAAAATGCTGTCCTCCTGTCAGGAAGTTTCCGCGCGCGGCGCAAAAATTATTACCGTTACCAATACCCCTACGCCAAACGCCGTTGTGGTGCCGCTGACGGACGAATACCTTTTCCCCATATTAAGCGTTATTCCTTTACAGTTGTTCGCTTATTATATTTCCGATATGCGCGGCAGAGAAATTGACCAGCCCCGCAACCTTGCCAAAAGCGTAACGGTGGAATAATGGAAATTATAAATATAGGCACTGATATAGAGGAAGTTTCCCGCTTTAAGGCTTTAAAACCAAAAACGCTGGAAAGGCTTTTTACCAAGGACGAACTTGCCTATTGCCTGCCGCTTAAGAATAAAGCCCAGCACTTAGCCGTGCGCTTTGCCGCAAAAGAAGCCGCCTTTAAAACGCTTCCGTTTGACCGCATTGCCCTAAAAAAGATAGAAGTTATAAAAGGGGCAAACGGCAAGCCGCAAATACTGTTGCACGATAAACGCGGCGCGGGCATAGAATTTAAAGTTTCGCTCTCCCATACAGAAAGCTATGCTACGGCGGTAGTGCTTGCGCTTAAAAAATAATTTATGAACAAAATTACAAAAAGTTTTGTTAAAAAAAATTACCCGTTAAGAACTGCCGATTCCCATAAAAACTTAAACGGCAGAGTATTGATTGTTGCGGGCTCGCGCAATATGCCCGGCGCGGCGATACTTTCCGCAACGGCGTGTTACAGGGCGGGCGCGGGTTTGATAACGCTGGCGGTACCCGCCTGCATAGCCTCTTTATGCGCGCAGGCCGTGCCTGAAGCAATTATTTTACAGCTGGAAGATACCAAGGGCTGCCTTAATAAAAAATCGCTTAAAACGCTTTTAAACTATATCAAGCAAATGCCGCACGATGTCCTTTTAATCGGCCCAGGTATGGGCGACGGCGCAAAAATAACCGCAGATTTACTGACACAAACAAAACTGCCTGCCGTTATAGACGCCGACGCGTTAAACTTTTTGGCAGAATACGGCCCGCAGAAATTAAATAAAAATATCCCTTATATTTTAACCCCGCACGAGGGTGAAATTAAAAGACTTTTAAATAAAAAAACCGTTAATAAACTAAAAGCAGCGCAGGAACTTTTTGAACTCACCGGCGCGGTAAGCCTTTTAAAAGGGCCCCAAACAAAAGTGTGTTTTGACGATATTACTTATGCCAACACAACAGGCAATGAAGGCTTGGCTAAAGCGGGCAGCGGGGACACTTTGTCAGGTATAACGGCCGCAATTTTTGCGCAATTTTTAAAGCGTAAAGACGGCAAAACAGAAAAACAAAAAGCTTTTACTGCGGCATGCCTCGGCGTGTTTATACACGGCGCTGCCGCCGATGACGCGGTAAAAGAGTTCGGCAAAATATCTTTACTGGCAAGCGACGTGTGCGCGCAGCTGCCTTATACTATAAAGGAAATATTAGGATAAAAAATATAAAATATACTTATGACGATAATACTTATTCTTGTTGCCATACTTCTTACTGCGGCTTTAGCCGTGTTTATTGCTTATAAAGAAAGCAATAAAATAATTTACAGGAAGACGCAGAGATGTCCGATAGTCAACTTCCCCGACCAGTTTAAAGTACCTTTTGAAAACGTAATCTTTAAAAATCAAGACGGCATTACTCTTAAAGGCTGGTTTATCCCCGCACAGCAGTTTAGCGAAAAGACTATAGTTTTTATGCACGGCTGGGGTATGAACAAAGGCAGCATACTGCCCAATACCTTGTTCCTTAGAGAGCAGGGTTTTAACCTGTTTTATTTTGACTTCAGAGGCTCGGGCGAAAGCGGCGAAGGTATGAGTTCCATTGGCTACCTTGAAATCCGCGACGCCAACGCCGCCATAAGCCATATCCGCCAAACACGTCATAACGAAACTAAATATTTAGGCATTTACGGCCTGTCAATGGGCGCGGCGGTTGCCGTATACGAAGCCGCTCATAGCCCGGACATTAAATGCGTGGTGGCGGAAGGCTGTTATTATTCTTACGAAAAAGTGGTTGCCCGCTGGGCAAGAGTAAACAAAGGCACGCCGTATTTCCCGCTGGTGGCTTTGGCTCTTTACTTTGCGCGCAAACGCCTCGGTATGAATCCCGAAGACTTCAGCCCCAGACATAATATTAAAAAGCTTAACGGCAAACCCGTGTTTATTATTAACGGAGCCGATGACTCTTTAGCGCCGCGCCACGACGCCAGAAAGCTGCATATGAAAGCGGGCGAACCCAAACAGTTATGGATTGTCGCAAACGCTTCCCACACCGAAGTTGCGGAGGTTGCGGGCCAGCAATATAAAAACAGGCTCTCGGAGTTCTTTACAAAATATTTATAGACTTTACCCCAAACAAAAAGCCCCGCATAAAAACGGGGCTTTTTTTATTTATTTAAATTACCTTTACGGCATTCTGAAAGTACCGCCGCCCAAATCCTTCCAACCTGAAGAAAGCGCGGTCTGCCTTAACAGTTTATTATTGTAATCGTCCGTAGTTTGAACTTTAAATAATCTGTCTCCCGGGGTAAGCCCGCCGCCCTGCCCTGTGCTGATTGTGATAAACTGAAAGCTCATAATCCAGTCGTTAAGAGCGCCGCCGTTGGTTTTGCAGGTTAAGTCAAGCGCGGGCGGGTTGTTGCCGTCCTGTAAAATTATAATACAGCTGTTATCGCTCTTTGTAAGCGTTTTGCCGGATACGGTATAAAGCCCTTTGGGAACAGTAACCGACAATTTTGAAAAACTTGTAGGGAACTCGCCCTTGGTGCCGTAGTATTGGATAATAGCGTCGTGCAATGCTTTCATCATTGTAATATTGGTTGATATTCTTGTCTTCTCCACGGCTATTCTGTACTGCGGTAAAGCTATGGCAGCAAGTATTGCAATGATAAGAACGACCACCATTAATTCAAGCAAAGTAAAACCCTTTTTATTTTTAAGCATTTTAATCTCCCGTTAAAATACGCAAGGTATTTTAACTTCCACCTTAATTCTATATGTTTTTAGCAAAAGCCTCAAGCGGGAAAAATAAATTTATTTACGGTAAAAAGCTTCTATCTCTGCGTAAATTTCTTTAAATGCGTCAACGACGGCAGGGTCAAATTCCGTCCCCGAATGTTCTGTTATATATTTATAGGCGGTTTGTATGTCCCACGCGTCTTTATAAACGCGCTTCATACATAAAGCGTCAAAAACGTCCGCCACCGCAAGAATGCGCGCCTCTACGGGGATTTCCTGCCCGCTTAAACCGTGCGGATACCCTTTGCCGTCAAATTTTTCGTGATGAAAAAGGCTCATTTTGTAAGCGGTTTCAAGTAATTTAGATTTTGCGCCTTCCAAAATTCTTCCGCCGTAAATTGTGTGCGTTTTCATCTTTGTATATTCTTCGGGCGTAAGTTTGCCGGGTTTTAAAAGGATATGGTCCGGTATGGCAACCTTGCCGATGTCGTGGAGAAGGCTGGCGTTTCTTATGGTATCAACGTCTTTCTGAGGGAAACCGAGCGCGGACGCCAAAAGCCCGCAAATGCGGCTTATATTTAAAAGGTGGGTTCTGGTATCATACTGGTCCCTGTACTCCGCGGTAATGGCCAGACGGTAAATGGTTTCTAAGTTGGAAAGCTGGACTTCTTCGTAAAGCGTGGCTATTTCTATATTACCGCTGGCAAGGCTTGCGAGCAATTTTAAAAGGCCCTCGTCTTTCTTATCAAACGGAGTATTGTCGGTTTTGTTGTTAAGCTGAAACACGCCCAAAAGCTTACCCTCTTTATCTTTAAGAGGAACGGCTAAGAGTGAACTGGTTTTAAAGCCCGTGATTAAATCTAATTCTCTTGAGAAGCGCTGGTCTTCGTAAGCGTCAACCATATTTACGGTGTGTCCTGTTTTTGCCACAAGCGCGGGAATGCTGTTGCCGTTTATGGGAAGGTGGACTTCGGTATACTTAAGGCCTTTTCCGCTGGCTATTTTGGACCAGAATTCCCCGCGTTTCTCGTCCTTAATAAAAATAAAACAACGCTTTGCCCCTATAATATGCTGTATTTTGGAAGCGATAAGTTCCAGCAATTTATCCAGCCGCGTTTCGCTTGCCAGCTGCTTGCCGAACTCTACCATCAAATTAAGTTTTTCCTGAGCGTGCAATTCCTGTTTTTCTTTATCTGTCATAAAAAAGCCCTGCTGCTTCCGTAATGTGCATAACCCTGGTGTAGGGATAAAAACGTTTTAAAAGCCGTTTAAAAAACTTTTTATCCGCGGCAGAAAAAACAATAAATATATCTGCCTGTTGCGCTGCAATTTCAAAAGCGAACTGCCTTTTCATCTCTTGCGCGCCGCTTGTTCTTGCGCTGTAAGAAAGCAAGCCCGTGCTGTGAGGCCCTTGCGGATTAAACTTTACTAAAAAATCCGCCTTAGCGCAATCTAAAAATTCGGCAAAGCGGGCGGGCAAAGCGTCAGCGTCAAAAAACAGATTGTTATTTTGCACCAGCACCGTTTTTCCTTTCACTTCTTCCGCTTTTATTTTCTGTCCTTTTTTTAGCAATTCGGAGATAAATATTATTTTATCCGACGGTATAAAATCTTCCGCGCCGTAACGGAAAGCCTGCTTTAACAGGCGGTAATCTTCTATATTATCAACAACAAGCGGCAGGGCTTGGCCCGCACAAATGCGGTTATATTCCGCTTTTATATTTTTAAGAATATTTTCGGTTATATCGGCAGGTTCCGTAAGGGCGGCCATTCCCAGCAAAAGCCCGCTTTTAAGTACGGCGGCCGCACCGTAATTTTGACTGATAATGTTTAAAGCCTGCTTTGCAAATTTAAGCCCGCGCGCGGAGGGCAAGTAAACCGCTTTGGGATTTGCCTGCGGCGCAAGACGGTATTTTAAATTCTTGAAAACAAAATAAAGCTTAGGATATTTTGCAAAAAATGCCGTGGAAAAACGCCTTGCGGGAAATGTTTTTAAAGCTGTTTTAAGCTCCGCCATAAGCGCGGCGGAAGGCGCGTTTACGGGGCAAAGCGCGCTGCACTGCCCGCACATTATGCAGGAAGTTACGCTGCGTTTTATTGCCTCTGCGTCTTGAGTAAGGCTTAATTTTCTCTCCAACACCAATCTGGTAAGCTGGTTGCGCCCGCGCGGGGAATAAAGCTCCGCAGATAAAGCTTTGTAAGACGGGCAATACTGCGCGCACGCGCCGCAGCGGTTACAAAGACACGCGGCATTATAAGCATCACTTTTACCGCCGTGCGGCGTAAAAAAGCAGCTTGCGTGTAAGTGTTTTTGGCTTTCCTTAAAAAGCGAAGCGGGGGTAAAATTTTTATAAAGATTATCGTGCGCCATTGTCTTCTTCCCTTATCATAAACGGATTAAAAATATTGCGCGCGTCAAAAACTTTTTTCAGCCGCAAATGTTCTTTTGTCGGCGTAAATACGCTAAAATCCCTTTGCGCGCGCGCTGAAGGCTTTACCGTAAATACTCTTATGGTAAGCGCGGTAATTGCGGCGTAAAAACCCTGACTGCCGCTTAGAAATCTTATAAGGTCGTACCCTGCGGAATTTTTTATATATTTACCGCCAAGGCGGATAAAAGTGCCGTCGGGCAATATAAACTCCAAAGCGGTTATATAGTCCGCCATATCGTCAAATATTTTACTTGCATAAACGCCGCCCATACTGCCCTTGCAGGTTTGAAACGGCAGATACATATTATGTTTAAGCAATTCTTCCGCGGCGGCTTTAACGCTTACGCCCGCCTGCACGGTAAGCAACAGATTTTCCGCATCAACTTCCGTAATTTTATTTAAGGAGGATAAATCCAAAACAGCGCCGTCTTTAGGACGGAACTTTGTTTTAAGGCCCGCTATATTAAGCGGCGTTTTTGCGCCGTAAGCCTGTTTTACGCGCTCTATAATTGTAAGCGTTTCGCCGTCTGCGGGCAAGGTTGCGCCAAGGCGGCTTTGACTGGCTACGGGCAAAATTTTATCGGGATTGGAAATATTTTTAGGGTCAAATTCCGTTTTTATTTTTTTAAATAAATCCAAAACAGGCGCTTCAAACATAAGCGTCATAGCGGCGCGCTTTTCCACGCCCACGCCGTGTTCCCCGCTGATAGTGCCGCCGGCGGCAACGGCGGCCGCATTAATTTCCTTAACGGCTTTTTTTACCTGTGCGGTTTCAAATAAATTCCTTTCGTCAAAAACTATATTGGGGTGCATATTGCCGTCGCCCGCGTGAAATACCATCCCGCCGCGAACGCCGTATTTATCAAACACGGCACGAACGCTTTCTATCGCTTCGGGCAGATTAGCGCGCGGCACGGTACCGTCCAAAGAAATTAAATTAGGCGCAAGTTTTGCCAAAGAGGAAGCCGCGCTTTTGCGCTGCCGCCAAAGTTTGGCCCGCTCTTCTTCCTTAGAAGAACTTTCCGCCTTAATGGCATTGTTTTTAAGACATATCCCAACAATCTGTTTGGCTTCTTTTTCCACGGTTTGTTTTTTGCCGTCCGTTTCCACTATCAGCATAGCCTGCATACCCTGCGGGTAAGCGGTTTGCGTAACGTCCATAGTGGTTTTATCCATAGCCTCAAGCGCGCTCGGCAAAATGCCTACGGCCGTAATTTCCTTTACGGTTTGCATTGTATCTTTAAGCGTGGGGAAGTACGCCAAAACGGTTTTAAGAGCAGGCTGCTTGGGCGTAATTTTAACCCACAGTTTTGTTATAACGCCTAAAGTTCCTTCGCTCTTTACCAAAAGGGAAAGCAAATCGGGGCCGTCGGAGGACCTGTCTAAAATCAATATTTCCCCATCAGGCGTGATAAATTGCGCCTTTAAGATATTAGCAGCTGTCGCGCCGTATTTTAAAGTTTTGGGGCCGCCCGCGTTTAAAGCCGCGTTGCCGCCGATGGTACAAAAGGCTTGGCTGGCGGGGTCTGGCGCGTAAAAGAAACCGAGCGGTTCTAAAGCGTCCTGTAAATGTTTGTTTACAACTCCGCATTCCACCACGGCGTATTTGGCTTTGGTATCAATTAAAATTATTTTATCCAAAGCGGAAAGATTTAATATACAGCCGCCTTTAACGGCAACGCAGCCGCCGTCGTGGTTTGTGCCTGCGGTTCTGGGGGCAAAAGGAACATTAAATTTATTTAATATTTTTATAACGTCGGGCAGAATTGCCGCGTCAGGTATATTTAAAACGGCGTCGGGCCTTATTTTGACAGGACTGCCGTCAAAACTGTTAAGGGCAAGGGCTGCTTCGTCGCAAAAAACATTGCTCCGCCCGAGGAGTTTTGTTATTTGGTTTTGCGCCGGCAGAAATTTATTATTGTTATTCACGGTATACTGTTATTATAGTATTTACATTGGTATAATTAAAATATGAACAAGCATGCCCCCCGTCCCATAATAGCCATCGGAGACGCGCACGGAGAGTATCATTCTTTTGCCGCAGTCCTCATTCACGCCGGCCTTATGAACCCCGAACTAACCTGGACAGGCGGCAAAACAATACTTATACAGATGGGTGATATTTTGGACAGAGGCTCCGACCCGCTGCATATAGACAGACTTTTAGACGTACTGCAAATACAAGCGCGCGCCGACGGCGGAGATATTATAAGACTTATCGGCAATCACGAGCTGGAAATTTTAAGAAAAAACTATTTTATAACCTCCCTGCCTTATTTTCAGATAGAGCCTTTCCGCCAAAAATTGCTGCGCGGAATTGAGCGCGGCAGGCTTAGCGCGGCATACAGCGCGAGAGGCTTTTTGTTTACGCACGCTGGCGTTTGTGATAATTTATTTGCGGCTTTAAAACAGGAAATTGACGGCAAAGGAAAACCCGCGCCTGCGGTATTTGCAAAACATATAAACAAAGTGTTTAAAGAGGCGGCAAAAACATCTAATTATCATCACCCCATTTTTAACGTAAGTTATATCCGCGGCGGAAGCGAACGCTTCGGCGGAATTTTTTGGGAGGATATTTCCTCTATACTCCACAGCCACGGGCTTTGCCCGTTTAAACAGGTTATCGGGCATACCTGCGTGCCGGAGATATCCCACAGCGACGACGGAAAAATTATAGCTATAGACGTGGGAATGTCTAAAGTGTTTGAAGGCGATTTTGAATATTTAAAAATAAAAAGCCCCAAGAAGGTAACAATATGCAAGGTGAAATAAAGCAAAAAGACGCGGCGGAACTTTTTAACGAACTTTTGGGAATTCTTACAAAATTAAGAGGCCCCGACGGCTGTAAATGGGATAAAGCGCAGACGCATGAAACGCTTATTAAGTGCTTAAAGGAAGAATCGCAGGAAGTTATAACCGCCATAGAAAACAAAGACGACGAAAATTTGCAGGAAGAACTTGGCGATTTGCTGTTGCAGGTTGTCTTCCACGCCGCGATAGCGCAGGAACAAAACCGTTTTACGATAAAAGACGTTATTGACGGCTTAAACCAAAAATTACTGCGCCGCCACCCGCATGTCTTCGGCGGGGCGAAAGCAGCGACACCAGAGGAAGCTTTAGCGCAATGGAAAGAAATAAAACGGCAGGAGAAACTGCTAAAAGCGCAAAAAGCCGAAGCAAAAAAGAAAAATGAAAACGTATAAATATATTTTTGCTTTTCTGTTTTTATCCGCCGCCCCGCTGCTTAACGCGGGGCTTTTGGGGCCTATGCTTTACGGCATTAACGCAGGCCAGAGCGAACTTAATATTATGGGCGGGGTTTCCTACTTTTCTCATTCAGGTAATTTTACGGGAGAAAGTTTGGAGTTCGGCGGAAGCGGCGCGGTTTTAGGGCTTAACGCGGCGCAGTATATAACGTCGCATTTTGCACTGGGTACGGAAATTACTTACAGCGATAACGGCAAAGGCTCGGCAATGATAAGCGGGGGCAAAAAATATTACGGCAGCGCGGAACATACAACCGCAATGTTTTACGCTAAGGCGCAGCTTATGCCGCAAAGCCCGTTAAGAATTTATTTACCCGTAGGAATAGGCGCGGATTTTTTGAAAACTTGGGCGGCAGAAAATAATACCAAAGGAACAGATGACCGCAGCGCGGGCATTGCGCTTATGTTCGGCATAGGCGCGGAGGCGGAGGTAAATCCTTATACATTTATCGGCGTTGAATACAGATATAACTATAATAATTACTTCGGCGGGAATGCCTTTGGCGTAAAAGAAGCTTTTTATCCGACGCTGCTTTTTAAAGCGGGAAGGCGCTTTAACGGCGATATCTTTTTATAAACTCTTCAGACGGTAAAACCTACAGGCTGTTTTCCAAAATATCTTTTATTTTTTTATTTGAATTCTTTTCCGCGTACTGCAACATTACGCTTTTTGTTCCCTTCGCCCCGCTTTTAAGGAGAAGACTCATAACCTCTTCACTCGGATTATTACTTGCCGCAACGGCAAGCACGGATACGCCAGAATTATCTTTTGCGTTAACATCGGCCCCTGCGGAAATTAAAGCGGAGATTACATCGGCATTTTCGTTTACCAAAGCGGCGACGGAAAGCGCGCTGTCCCCGTTTTTATTACGGGTGGCAATATCGGCTCCCGCTTTTAAAAGCGTGTAAATTATGTCGGCATTATTACTGCGCGCGGACGCAAACATTAAGGCGGAAATTTCAACGTTGCCGGGCTGCATCGCGTTTAAGTTAAGCCCGCCCGATAAAGCTTTTTTAAGCAGGCTAATATTGTTTTTAATAATTGCCTTTTTAAAATCCTCCGAAGCATACCACGGGGCAGCGCTTTTAGACGAAGAGGAAGAAACAGAAGAAGCTGCGGAAGAGGCTTTATATGGCATCATTTCCTCAAGCGCGGTTTTGACTTCAAAATTAGTATTTTTTGCAGCAAGCGCAAGAATGTTTTTAGGGTTTTCAACCGAGGGGATAAGACTTAAAAAAGTTAAAGCTACTTTAGGGTTTTTGTTGTATTGCGCGGCAATTTCCAAACCGTTCTGATTATTAATATTTTTTGCGTTTATATCCGCACCCGCCTGTAAAAGAACATGGGCGACAAGGTGATTCTCGTTATACGCGGCAAGGATAAGCGGCGTATTGCCCTGCTTATCTTTGGCCTCAATTTGTATTCCCTTCTCTTCCGCCAAAGCCTTAACAAGCCTTTCATTACCGTTATAACGCGCGGCTATATGCAAAGCCGTTTCGCGGTTTTTATTTGCCAGATTAATATCGGCTTTCTGCTTGAGCAGAAAGGAAATTATATTTACGTCCGTCCTGTTCCTTACGGCGTAGATTAACGCAGTATTGCCCTGTTTATTCTGCACGTTAATATCTGCGCCGCTGTCCATAAAAAGCTTAAGGAGAGGCAGCGGGTTTTTGTTATAACCCGCAATAACCATAAGCGGAGTAAGGCCTTGGTCGTCGGTATCGTTAATCATCGCGCCCGCGTCCAGATAAGCTTTAAAAACGGCAGGGTCGGTAACCGTGGGCGCGGCAAAAAGAAGAACGGGCGTAATGCCTTTATACTTTACGTTAATGTCTTTTGTGTTTTTAAGCAGGAGTTTTATGATTTGAATCTGCGGATTTGAAACAGCGGCAAATGCGGCCGTTGCGCTGTTTTCGTCAAGCGCGTTAATATCGGTAAAGGGAAGTTCTTTTCTTACATTTTCAAAATCGCCCGCTTTAAGCGCGTCAACAAAAACCGTGTTCTTGTACCACGGCGTTTTATTTATAGCGTCGCTAAGTATTTGCTTTACCTGCGGATTTTGGTTTTGCTCGGCGGCGGCAAGAAGGCCTTGCGGGTCTTTAGTTACGTCGGCCCCGCTTCTGAGTAAAGCTAAAAGAATTTTTTGATTTTTTATGCTGCGCGCCGCGATATATAAAGGAGTGCGCCCTGCCGCATTAGGGGTGTTAATATCGGCAGAGTAAGAAGCAATATCTTCTACAATCTTCTCGTCTTCCGTATTCTCAAGTGCGTAAAGCAGAGCGTTTTGGCCGTCTTCGTTTAAAGCGTTAATGTCTATTTTAGTCGTATGCAAAAGGCCTATCGCCTTTTGCGAGTCCGAATTATTTACGGCGGTAACAAAACCGTCGTTTTTATACCAGGAAAAGTCAGGCTTTTTTTTGCCGCAGCCGACGGCTGACAAAAACATACAAGAACAGCAGAGAAGAAGGAAAACTTTTTTCATCCTTTAGCCCCTTTCTGAAATTTTCTAGTCTATTATTCCGCCGCCCAAAACTAAATCTCCGCCGTAAAATACGGCGCTTTGCCCCGCGGTTACGGACATTTGCGGCTCGTCAAACTCCACCTTAACTTTATTGCCCTCAAGCGGGGTTAGCGTTGCGGCAGCTTCCTTATGCTGGCGGCGGATTTTAACTTCCGCGCGGATTGGCTGCTGCGGACGGGCAATGGAACACCAGCTTACGTCAGTTACGATAAGAGTTTTGGAATACAAATCCTCTTTACAGCCTACCACAATTTCGTTTGCGGCCGCATTTATTTTTATAACATAAAGCGGTTTTTCCGTCCCGCCGCCCGTAAGGCCCTTGCGCTTGCCGATGGTATAATTCCAAATACCGTCGTGCTTACCAAGTATTTTACCGTTTTTATCAACAATATTGCCCGGGTTAGGATTAAATTTTAATATATCATTGTAATCGCCGCAATAAAAATCCTGACTGTCGGCTTTTTCGGCAACAGGCAGTTTATGCTCCAAAGCCAGCGCGCGGACTTCCTTTTTTGTATATCCGCCCAGGGGAAAAAGCGTTGTTGAAAGCTGCTGCTGGTTAAGACGGTATAAAAAATAAGTTTGGTCTTTGGTTTCGTCTTTGGCGCGCTTAAGCTGCCAGCGGCCCGTGGCCGCGTCCTGCCCGATAACGGCATAATGGCCCGTGGCAAATTTATCAAAAGCCAAACCCTGCCGCTTTGCCGCGTTTGGCAATGCGCCGAATTTTACATAGCTGTTACACCAAATGCACGGGTTGGGCGTGCGTCCGTTTTTGTATTCGTCTTTAAAATTATCCAAAACTATTTTTTTGTATTCTTCCCTGCAATCTATAACTTTAAAAGGTATGTTTAAAAAACCCGCCACGTTTTTAACTGTTTCTATATCTTCTTCTTCCGGGCCGAGGCAGGCATTATTATGCGCCGTTTTGGGCGCGGGCAAACTGGCGTCCCATATAGACATGGTTACGCCTGTTACGTCAAAACCCTGCTGCTTAAGCAAAAGGGCTGTAAGGGCGGAATCTACGCCGCCGCTGAGACCTACTATAACTTTTTCCATATATATATTTTACCATTTTAGGCAAATACCTTACTTATGCCTTAAAGGGACCCTTGCTCTTTGCACAAAGCAATTTGTATAATAAAGATAGGGAGAAATCCCCCGAAAAAGAGGCCTTTGCGCGCCCTAAAAGCTGCGTAAGTGGTTATTTTACTCCTTTTTTGGTACAATAAAATTACTATGTATTCAATAATAGAAACAGGTGGAAAACAGTACTGGGTAACCCCCGGTCAAAATCTGCAGGTTGAAAAACTTGAAGCAGAAGTCGGCGCTACGGTAGAATTTACTTCTCTGTGGACGGCTAATGCGGAAAGTACCTCGTCAGATGCCAAGGCAGCGAAAGCAGCCAAGGTCACCGCGGAAGTGGTAAGACATTTACGCGGTCGCAAGATCATTGTTTTTAAGAAGAGACCCAAAAAAGGTTACGAAAGAACCCAGGGTCACAGGCAGAATCTTACTGAAATTAAGATTAAAGAAATAGTCCTCTAACCAATGGTTGAAACAAAATAAATACAAGGTGAAGAACAATGGCACACACAAAAGCACAGGGATCATCATCTAACGGAAGAGACAGCCACGGTCAAAGACTAGGCGTTAAAAGGTACGGTTCCCAGTTTGTAAACGCTGGTGAAATTATCCTTAAACAACGCGGCACAAAAATACTGCCTGGCAACAATGTTTCTAAGTCCAGCGATGACAGCTTGTTTGCAAGAGTCTCAGGTATTGTTACCTTTGAATGGGCAAAAAAAGGCAAACAGCAGGTCTCGGTATATCCTAAAGAAGAAGTTTCTAAAAAATAACTTTTTTAGATAAACATTTAAGGGCGGCGTGCATAAGTACGCCGCTCTTCTTTTTTGTAAAATATAGTATAAGGTTTATAAGGCCGCCAAATAAAATACAGGCAGGTTAAAATATATGCAGGCAAACAGTTTTTTAGACAGAGTTAAAGTTTATGTTAAAGCGGGTAATGGCGGCGACGGGTGCCTTTCCTTCCGCAGAGAGAAATTTATAGAATTCGGCGGCCCCAACGGCGGTAACGGCGGGCGCGGCGGCGATGTTTATTTTAAGGCCGAACCCAACCTTACCACACTTCAGGAACTTGCATATAACCCGCATATAGAAGCCTCCAACGGCGGCAAAGGCGGCACAAATAATAAAACAGGTTTAGACGGAGAAGACAAGGTTTTGCTGGTGCCCCTCGGCACAGTTATCAAACAAGACGGCGTTGTTCTTGCGGACCTTACAGAACCGAACCAAATGGCAAAGGTAGCCCAAGGCGGCAGAGGCGGCAGAGGCAACCAAAGCTTTAAAACACAATTTAATACCGCGCCCAGAATTGCGGAAAACGGCCAGCCGGGGCAGGAAATTACCCTTATATTAGAGCTTAAAGTTTTAGCAGATGTCGGTTTGGTAGGCTTTCCCAACGCGGGTAAAAGCACATTTTTGGCGGCGGTATCTTCCGCACGTCCTAAAATTGCGGATTATCCTTTTACCACGCTTAACCCCAACCTTGGCATTTGCACGCACAAGAACAAAAGCTTTGTTATTGCCGATATCCCGGGTATTATAGAAGGCGCTAGCGACGGCAAAGGCTTGGGCCACCAGTTTTTAAAACATATAGAACGCACCCGCGTGCTGCTGCACCTTATAGACCCTGCGGGTTTTGACGGGTTAGATGCCTTAAAATCAGCAAAGGTTATTGAAGGCGAACTAAAAAAATTCGGCACCGATTTAAGCAAAAAACCGCGCATAATACTTGTAAACAAAGCCGATACCGACGGAGCGGAAGAAGTTTATAAAAAAGTGCAAAAGAAATATGCAAAATATCCTGTCTTTTTAATTTCCGCCGCAGCAAAAACAGGTTTGGGAAAAGTTTTGGACGAGGCCGTTAAAGTGCTTTCCAAAAACCCGATTGTTATAAAGCAGAAAGAAGAAACAGGCCCCGCTGTTCACGCCTTAGCGCCTATGTTTAATATTGTGGACTTGGGCGACGGACGCGTGCAGATAACAGGCAAACGCATAGAAGAATTTTTGGCTATGACAAACTTTGCCCAGCCCGAAGCCATTGACCGCTTAAGAAAGATTTTTAAGAAGATAGGTCTTGAAAAAGCCCTCATTAAAAAAGGCGTGGAAACAGGCAGCGTAATTGTTGTGGGCAGCAGAGAATTTGAATGGAACGGCGGCATGGACGAGGAAGTTTCCAACCTGCCCGACAGAATTGGCGGATACAGCGTACGCGAAAACAAGGCGCAGCGTCTTGCCAAGCGTAAAGCCCGCAGAGAGAAAAAAGCGGAGTTATAATGAGTATTTTTGAAGCGGGCATGCTGCTTTGCTTCGGCATAAGCTGGCCGTTTGCAATAGCTAAAGTAATAAAAGCAAAAAGCGTAAAAGGTATAAGCCTTGCGTTTTTAAATCTTGTTTTTATAGGTTATATTTTTGGCATTACGCACAAATATCTTTATAATTTAGACTGGGTAATGTTCCTTTATGTTTATAACGCTTCCTTAGTGCTCACGCAAATTGTTTTATACTTTATTTACGACGACAAGCCTTTCTTTGCTTCTGCGAAACAATAAGTTTTAAACAAAAGTAAAACCGCCGCTTGCTGATATGCAAACGGCGGTTTTTATTTTGGCTGAAATCTTATTTTAAATACTGCTTTTTGGCAATATCTCCCTGCTGTAAATCTTTAACAAAATCAAGCAAGGCGTTTCTTACTCTCTTTTTTGCCGCCCTTATCTGCATAACATTTTTTGTTGGTACTTTGCCTGCGGCTTTGGCAGCCTTAAAGGGTTTTTGCGCTTCGTAATTAAGCGCGGCGCAGATAAGTTCCGCCGTTCTCTTTGTATCTTTTATTCCTATCTGCGTTATGGCTCTGCCGAAGGTTTGCATAATGGCGCGGTAAAGCATTTGCCTGGAAACGGAACCTATAATATAAGGCATACCCGCAAGGCCGCTTTCCGTATAAACTTTGGAAAAATATTCATTAGTTACAACCATATCCTCGTCCACGGAATTATAAAGAACTATAGCCCTTAACTGCGCCAGATAATACCAAAATACCGCTTGGTCGTAGTCGCCCTTAACGACGAGAGTATGGGAAAATGCAAAAATAATTGCAGGGTCCATAGCTTGTATATCCTGCGACTGGGAGGAAAATTCCGTAACAGACGCGGCATATTCTTTAAGCCCCTGTTCATAACCGTTTATTTTAGAATTGAGTTCCGCCTGTACGCTTTGCGTGCCTACCTGTTTTGTACAGCCTGCAAAAACAAAAACGGACAAGAGTAAAACTAAAGAGAAAAAGTTTTTCATAATAATCCTTTAAATAAATTCTTTGGCAATTTTTTCCGCAACCGCGTTCATTTTATTGCGCAGCTCTGTTGTATTATCGTCATAACCTACTAAGTGCAAAGTGCCGTGCGCGGCAAGCACAAGCATCTCTAAAAGCGCGCCGTGGCCCTGCTGCTTTGCTTGTTTTTTGGCTTGCGCAAAGCAAATAAAAACATCGCCGAAAGGGCCGCCCTGCTTAGCGTCAAAATCATACCCGAAGGAGATTACATCAGTAACATAATCGTGATTAATAAATTGTTTATTAATTTTATGTATTTCTTTTTCGCCGACGATAATTAAATTAAGTTCGCCGTTGTTTGCTGCGGCGCGGCCCAAAGCTTTTAATATAACTTTTTTATATTTTGCGCTTGTTTTATAATACTTGGGCAAGGCGGTTTTATAGAAGATATTTATTTGCATTTCTTTTCCCACGCGTCGTAGGCAATAAGTATATTTTGCACAAGCGGGTGGCGCACTATATCGGCATTTTCAAATTCAAAAAACACAATACCCTGCACTTTTTTAAGTATGTTTTTTATTTTTATAAGGCCGCTTTCCTGATGTTTAGGCAAATCTATCTGCGTTATATCGCCCGTTACAACCATTTTGGAATTTATGCCCATACGGGTTAAAAACATTTTCATTTGTTCGGGCTGGGTATTTTGCGCTTCGTCTAAGATTATAAAAGCGTTTTCCAGCGTGCGTCCGCGCATATAGGCAAGGGGAACAATTTCTATAACATTAGCGTAACGCAGCGCATTAAATTTTTCCGCACCGAGCATATTTATAAAAGAATCGTAGACGGGGCGGAGGTAAGGGTCCACCTTTTCGTTAATATCGCCAGGTAAAAAGCCCAGTTTTTCGCCCGCTTCCACTATCGGGCGCGTTACAACTATCTTGCCCGCTGTTCCCATTTCCAAAGCGCGAAGCGCGCAGGCGCAGGCCAAAAAAGTTTTGCCGGTACCCGCAGGGCCCGTGCATATAACCAAATCATTATCCACTATGGCCTGTATATATTCCTGCTGATTTTTGGTGCGCGGTTTTACGGGTTTTGAGTACTGCGGTTTAAAGATAATACCATCGGCAAAAGCCACCTTATCATAGGCGTGGGTATTGGGTATAGGCGGCTGCCTTAAAATATCAAGATTCTTTTTAAGTCTGGAGTACGCTTTATCCACGCGGGAGTGTATGCCGCTTAAGGCAAGCTCCGCACTGCCGTCCTTGGCGTGGTGTAAAGTAATTTCTATTTTAAATTCTTTCTCAACCGCTTTAAGGTTGCTGTCCTGCACGCCGAGCAGCGTAAAAATTTCGTCTTGATTTAAAAGTTTTAACTTTTTTATCACAGAAACTTTGTCCTTCCTCTTGGTATAACAACAATACCAGACGGGTCTATAAAATAGTTTTGCGAGTCATTTTCTTTATTATGCCCGATAACGGAACGTTCGGGGACTAAATTAAATCTGTCCACAATAGTTTTTTTGATACGGCAGTTTTTGCCTATCACACAGGAGTCCATTATAATACTGTCTTCCAACACGGCGCCTTCCATAACGGTTACATTGCTGGCAAGTACGCAGTTTTTGATAATGGTTTTAGGGTGGATAATACAACCGTTGCTCAGCATGCTGTTTTCCAAAGTGCCGCCGATATAAGTTGTAGGCGGGGTATTATGCACGGAAGTATTTATGGGCCAGAGCGGATTATTTAAATCAAACTTAGGCTTGGGGCCTAAAAGGTCCATATTGGCTTGCCAGTAGGCTTCTATCGTGCCTACGTCGCGCCAATAGCCCTTTTCCTCGTAAGATTTTATACCTTTAAGTTCTTCGGAAGGAAAGTCGTAAGCAAAAGTTCTGTATTGCTTTAAAATAACGGGCAAAATATTTTTGCCGAAGTCCAACGAAGGAACATCGCAATATTTTTGCTGTAATATTTTAAGTAAGACGCCTTTATCAAAAATATAATTTCCCATAGAAACATAGGCGTTTTTGGGATTACCCGGTATGCCCTTTGGGTTTTGCGGTTTTTCGTCAAAACTTACAATTCTGTTATTATCATTTACAGACATAACGCCAAAAGCGGAAGCCTCTTTAACGGAAACAACATTTGCGGAAACGGTAACGTCCGCCTTGTTTTTAAGGTGGAAGTCTATCATCTTGCCGATGTCCATTCTGTAAATATGGTCCGCGCCGAAGATGGCAACAAGGTCTGGGTTAAAATCGTTGATTAAGCTGATATTTTGGCGTATAGCATCGGCAGTGCCGCGGTACCAAATTTCGCCAAGGCGCATTTGCGGCGGAACTACCGTTAAAAAGTGGTCCCTGCTGATACCTTTTGTGGGCCAGCTTACGCGCAAATATTCTATAAGAGATTGGGAAAGATACTGCACCAAAATATAAGAAGAAAAAATATTAGAATTAACAAAGTTGGACAAAACAAAATCTATAATTCTGTATTTACCGCCGAACGGTACTGCCGGTTTGGACCTTTCTTTGGTAAGCGGAAACAGCCTTTCGCCTTTGCCGCCCGCCATTATCATACCGAGAACTCTCATAATTTAAGCCTCTCCCCTAATATATTGGACAAACAAAGCATAAAGATTATGCTTTAACAGAACATTGCTAAGTTTTTAGTTTGAACCCAAGGGAAGCTTTTTTTGCATAGCTTCAAAAGCTTCGTAAGACCAAGGCATTCTTTCCTTAAACATTTTGGCAATCGCGTCGGCATAGACGCGGATTTCGTACTGGGCGTGGGCATCGGCCCTTAAAGAAATAAAGTTAAGCAGACTTCTGGCATTTACGCTCCAGTAAAATTGTGTATATTGACCGACGGGCAAAATGCCGCGGGCCATTTCGCGCGCGACGCCGGCCTCTAAAAGTTTTTTATACGCCTGATAAGAGGCTTCAACGCTGTCTGCGTAAATTTTTGTTAATTCGGCATTATTAAGGTCCGCGGAAGAGAGCGAGCCTTGTTTATTTTTTGTGTCCTGTACGCGGAATTCCTGCGGGACATAAAATTCGTCCTGCACTTCCGTATAGCGCGCGCTGACTTCGTTATAAGAACCCCAGCGGTGGCGCATCCATTGTCTGGCCACAAAGATAGGGCATTTAACGTGGAACTGAAAGTAACAATGTTCAAAAGGAGTATGGTGGGCGTGCTCAAGAAGATATTTAATTAAGGCTTTATCTTTGTCTTCCCCCTTGCTTACGCTGCCGAAGGTTACACGGGCAGAACTGACTACTCTTAAATCTCCTCCCATAAAATCCACAAGTTTTATAAAGCCGTGGTCCAAAAGAGGAATAAGTTCGGTATATTGCTGCAGCGGGGTTGAAGTCATATTAAAATCTCCTGAAAAATGTTATTTATAGGTTACCAAATTTATATTGAAAATTCACTAATAATTTTAGGCGGCTGACGCGTCAAAAACAAGCAGCGCGCTCTGCCCTGACGTTGAGGCAAAAGGCACTACCAAAGCGTCTTTATAAGGGCCGAAAGATGTTTGCGACAAATCACCCGCCACCCCCGGGATTTCCGCCACGGCTTTTGGCGTAAGGCCGTTGCCCGTCCAGTTTAAAAAGTACAGCTTTGCGGAGGAATAACTGCCAAAAACGTCAGAGAGAAGCCCGAGTTTTGTTTGATGCTCAAGCGCGCCGACAACCGTTTGCCCCGCCGCGTTTTTAAACGCTACGACAGGCGTATAAAACCTTTGCGGCTTGCCGTTTATTTTAAGCCTTACGGGCGTGGTGGCAAAATCAAAGCCCGAGGGGGATTCGGTATAGCTGCCACGCTTTTCAAATTGTATTCTTAACTTTTGCGCGGGCGTGGTGTAAATTATATTCTTGCGGCCCGCTTCTTTAAAGTCAAAAAGGTTGAAGCCGAAAATACTTTCAAAATTATAAGCAAAAAGACTTGCGCCGCGCGTAAATGCTCCGTCTTTATAAACCAGCTGCGCGGCGGAACTGAAACCCGTTGCAGGGTTAAAATCCTGCACATATAAATCGCGCGGGCCGCCCTGCACGGAAATGCCTTTTACGATACCGCGCACGGTATCGGTTTGCTCTAAGGTTTGGCCTTTGCCTTCAAGGACGAGAGTATAAAACTTTTCCGAACTGCTGTCGTAAACAGAAGCAAAAATTTGCGCGCGGCCCGTTTGTTTTAAATCCGCCGCGTCTAAGGCGAGTATCTTTCTAAGCGGGCTTAGAGAGAATGACGATATTTCTTTTAATTCCTGCCCCTGCAAAGCAAATACTTTTATGGAATTATCTTCCGCAAACGCAAATGCCGCGTCATTGCTGCCGTCGCCGTCAATATCGCCGAAAGCCGCCGCCTTTACTTTGCCCTCTATATTTTTTGTCTGCATCACAGGTTGAATAACCGCAAGGCCGCCCTGCATAAGCGGCTGCGCGGGAGCAACAGGGGCTGCAGGCGCGGGAACTGTTACAAAAATTTCCGCCTCGGAAGAAAATACATTTTGTTCGCTGTCTAATTGGCCTATGGCGTAAAGCTCTTCCGTCTGAATTATCTTTCCCTCAAGCTGACGTTTTAATATCTTGCCCAAATTTTTACCCGTTTTGGGGTTTATAAGCTCCTCCCCCCATTCCGCAACCCTAAAGGCATCGCCCTTTTGCGGCTTAACTTTAAAACCCGAAATATCCAAATAAACTTTCGCCCCGTCCTGCTTTACTATAAGGGCAATATCTTTGGCGGTAAGAACGCCGCCGAAAGAGAGCGTAAAAATTAAAAAAAGGCTTATATTCTTAAATAGATTTTTCATATTATAATTCTATATTATTTAACCGTAAAAGCAAGGACGCAATTTGCTAAAATTATTTATATGAAAATAAAGTCCGCCATAATATACCTTAACCGCACTAAAGAGCAAACGGGCAAACTTCGCGCCGCTTTGGAAAAAACTCTTGAAACTTTGGGTATACAGCATTATGTAGCAGATTATAAAAACAGCCCCGGCGAAATAAAAAAAGGGACTGATTTGGCTATCTGCCTCGGCGGCGACGGCACTTTGCTGCGCGCGGCGCGCGCGGCGGCGGGCAGCGACGTAAAAATTATAGGCATTAACAGCGGAAGTCTGGGGTTTTTATCCGCGTCGGAAGCCACAAATAATTTTACCCATATCATAGAAACCATATTAAAAGGAAAAGTTAAAAAGCAGGAAAGAATGCTGCTGGACGTTACCTTAACGCGCAACGGCAAAACCGCTTTTAAAGACTGCGCCCTTAACGAATGTGTTATAAAAACCTGTCAGGCAAGAGCGATGACATTAAGCGCAAGCTATGCGGGCGAGGAGATAAAAGAATTTTTCGGCGACGGGCTGATAATATCCACGCCTACGGGTTCTACGGCGTATAACTTAGCCGCGGGCGGGCCGATAGCCTACCCTACCTTAGACGCTTTTATTTTAACGCCTATCTGCCCTCACACTTTGGCGCAAAGACCTTTGGTTTTGCCCGCGCATAAACCTTTAACCATACAAATATCACCCAAAAAACCCGATATCGCCCTTGGCCTAAGCCTTGACGGACAAATAAATTTTACGCCTAATTACGGCGACACTCTTACAATAACCAAAAACAAAGGAAGCGTTTGTATTCTTTACCCGAAAGAATACGGCTTTTTTAATACTCTTACGGCAAAACTTAAGTGGGGCAGCAGATAATGTTAAAAAGCATCGCTATAAAAGACTTCGCCATAATATCCTCCTTAGAATTGGAACTTAAAGAAGGCCTTAATATTTTTACGGGGGAAACAGGCGCAGGTAAATCAATAGTTATAGAAGCTTTGGGCTTTGCCGCGGGCGGCAGGGGCGACAGCGGGCTTATCCGCCACGGCGCGCAAAAGATGAGCGTGAGCGCGGTTTTTGACTCTTCCTCTCTGCCTAAAAATTTAAAACAAAAATATAATATAACCCAAGATACCTTTACCGTCAGAAGAGAGTTGGACAATAAAGGCAAAACCCGCGCGACTGTAAACAATACCGCGGTTTTGGTGGCGGATTTGGCGCAGCTGGGCGAGGCTTTGATAGACTTCCACGGGCAGCACGAGCATCAAACCCTTTTTAAGAAAGAGGCGCATTTAGATATTTTAGACGCCTTTGCGGGTAATCAGGCGGAACTTAAAGCTGTTGAAGAAGCCTGGCAAAAAACGCAGGAGCTTAAAGCAAAGATAGACGCTTTAAAAATGTCCGCCGCCGATAAAGAAAGAACTTTGGATTTATATAAATACCAGTTACAGGAAATAGAAAAACTGGATATTAAAGCGGGAGAGGACGCGGAAATTGAGGCCGTTCTGCCAAAACTTAAAAACGCCGGAAAGTTAAAAGAACTTTCGGAACAGGCTTACAGCATTTTGAGCGAGATTGAAGGCTCGGCCTGTGAATTACTTGCAAAAGCGGAGGATTTAACCGCCGATATGGCGCAGGAAGACGCTTCAATAACTTCCGCTGCGGAAGAATTATCCTCCGCCCGCGCAGCGGTGCAGGATATTGCACAAACGCTTTCCTCCTATAAAGACAATATAGATATAGACCCGCAAGCCTTAGACGATATGCTTTCGCGCCAAGAGAAATTAAGAAAGATTAAACTTAAATACGGCCCCGCGCTTGAAGACGTGCTGGGCTTTGCAGATACCATTAAAACCCGCATAGCGGACCTTGAAAGCGGCGAGCAAAATATAGATAAATTTGAAGCAGCCCTTGAAATTTCCCTCAAAAAACTTCTATCCTTAAGTGAGGGGCTTAGTAACAAACGCGCCAAAGCCGCGCAAGAGTTAAGTAAAGCAGTTGTAAAAGAAATCGCCCCATTGGGCTTTGAGCAGGTACGTTTTGAAGTAAGCCTTGAACAAACCCCGCAGCCTGGACCGAAAGGAACGGACAGCGCGGAGTTTTTGTTCTCTTCAAACCCGGGACAGGGTTTAAGACCGCTTCGCAGCATTGCCAGCGGCGGGGAAATTTCAAGACTGATGCTTGGCCTTAAGACAGTGCTGGCTGGCGGAACGCCCTTAATGGTGTTTGACGAAATTGACGCAGGCATAAGCGGACACACGGGAAAACTGGTGGGCCGCAAGCTTAAAAAAGTAAGCGTAGGCAGGCAAGTTTTGTGCGTAACTCATTTGGCGCAGGTAGCAGTTTTTGCAGACAGACATTTTACGGTTGAAAAAATTGTAGGCAATAACAGCACCGAAGTTAAAGTAAACTTGCTTGAAGATGTTGATAAAGTGCGCGAAATTGCTAGAATGATAGGTAGCAGCCGTACCGCCTCGGCAGGGTACAAGCACGCGCAGGACCTGCTGAGCGAGGCACAAAGTCAGATTTAAATTAAAAGGAGATTAATATGGCTGAACAGGAAATAAAAGAAACGGTAGCAGAAGAAAAGGAAGCCTGCTGCACAAAACACAAATGCAAAATTATGCACAAAATTTTTGGGCTGAAAGGGCTTGCCGTTATCTATAAAGCTTTAAGCATCTTTGTTATTTTGTACTTAGTTTACTTAATAAGCATGGTTTGGTTTTTGTCTTTCCAGGCCGAAGATGCCGATAAAGCCGCATCCGCTATGCTTACTTTGCAGCTTGTTCTTACTTACAGCTTTTACGCGCTCGTGCTTCTTACGATATCAAGAGTGCTTAAAACCCTTAAGAAGATTAAACACGCGGTAGAGCATAAATAACTCTGTTTTAACTGTGCGGCGGCAAACTTAAATAATGTTTTGCCGCCGCATTTTTAGTCTGTTTCGGCTTTTTAAACCCGCCATATAAGAAAATACAATGAAAAAATTTTTACTCTTTGCAATTTTATCTTCAACCCTTATCCAAAGCGCCTACTGCGAAGCCATTAAACTTAAAAACGGAATGATAATAAACGGCTCCATAGTAGGACAGACGGAATATATACTTAACGTAAAAACCTCTTACGGCGCAATAACCATAAACCAGCGCGAGGTGGAAAAAATTATGCCGGACCTTCACCGCGTCATCTTAAAAGGCGGCGGGGAATTTATAGGTACGGTGCTGGATTTAGACCAATTTAATCTTTCCCTTAAAACAGATAACGGCATTGTAAATATAGACGTGGCGCAGATAGCCTCCATGGAAGTTTACGACTATAACGAAGCCGAAAAGCAAAAACAATATGTAGAAAAAAAGGCCGAGCTGGAACAGGAGGCCGTATCCGCCATAGCGGCGCAGGGCGCAGCCGCCAACGCTATGGAAACCAAAACGGCCGCTGCGGAGGCAGGCAGCAGCATATCACAGGGCGGGTTGGCTTTTGATTCCGACCTGGAAACAGTTTTCCCCTCCAAACCAGAGGTAGTGGAACCTACCTATGTTTACAATTACCGCGTACATAACGACGAAGACAAGCCCGCACCCGAGGAAAAAATTGAGCCTCTCCCGGGGGAAGCCGCCGCTAAGGAAGAAATTACCGCGGAAGAACAAATAAAGAAAAAAGATATAGGCAAAAATTATTTTGCGGTAAACGCGGGTATGCTAAGCACCCCTTTAAGTTTGGACTTGTCGGCCTTTAACGGCAAAAAAGACGCTGATATCGGCGGGGGCAACATAGCCTTCGGTTTTACTTATATGCGCCGTTTAAGCCAAAAATTTTGGCTCGGCGGCAATTTATCTTTCGGCTTTGTGCCTAAAACTTATTTTGAAGGCCTTAACATAGACGGACAAACCGACGTTGCGATGAAAACATCGGGACAGATTTACGAAATTAACCTGCTTTCCAATTTCTACCTTAACCCCAAGAGCAAAACAAGAGTTTACCTTACTGGCGGGGCAGGGTATTCCATACTGAGCGTGGACGGCAATACTTCTTATTACTCGGGAACGCCGCCGCAAGCCGTTACGGGCAGAGATGTTTCTTTTTCGTCCTCCGCGCCCAGCGTTTTGTTCGGCATCGGCGTGGAGCGTACTATACAGGATATTAACATAGGCCTTGAAGTGAGGGGGAAATATACCTCTTACCAAAAAGAGCTTAAGGAAAGTTCCAACGCCAGCGTTTTTGCCTCTCTTAAAGTTAACTGGTTCTTTTAATGAAGATTCTTCTTATGCCCAACTCGCTTAAGGGCAGCTTAAGCGCGGTGGACTTTTGCAAACACGCTGCCAAAGCCACCGCCCAAAAAACCGCTTTGGAAGTTTTGCCTGTTTCCGACGGCGGCGATGGTATTTTGGACGTTTTTGCCGCAGCCTATCCCAAAGCAAAAAAATACAGCGTTGTTGTTATTGACGCCGTATACACTATTCGCAAAGCGCCATATCTTATTCTACCTGACGGAAAAACCTGCATTATAGAAACCGCAAAAATATGCGGCTTGGGTTATTTAAAAAAACAACAGCTTAATCCTTTGGGCGCAACCTCCTTCGGAGTGGGGCAAGTCATAAAAACCGCAATAAAACGCGGCGCGAAAATATTTTATATAGGTCTTGGCGGCGTAGCGTGCAATGACTGCGGCGCGGGTATGGCGGCCGCGTTGGGATACGAATTATATGACGCCGAGGGTGAGCAAATCCCGCTTGGCGCAAAAGCACTTTTGGATTTACGGGGTATAGGCAAAACGCCTGCCATATTAAAAGGCATAAAATTTATAGGCTTAAGCGATGTTTCCAACCCGCTTTTGGGTAAGAACGGCTCGGCACAGGTTTACGGCCCGCAAAAGGGCGCAAATCCCGCGCAGGTTAAGATTTTGGCGCAGGCTTTAACCAACTGCCGCAATATTGTTAAAAAGTCTTTAAAACGCGATATAAATAAGCCGCGCTGCGGAGCGGCGGGCGCAATAGCGGCGGGAATGCACGGCTTTTTAGGCGCGGAACTGGAAGACGGCGGAAGCTTCATTTTAAATAAATTAAACGCGGCGGAAAAAATTAAAAAATGTGATTTGGTTATAACTGCGGAAGGCAAATTGGACGCGCAAACTTTTTACGGCAAAGCGCCTTTGGCTGTGTGCAAATTGGCAAAAAAATATAAAAAGCCCGTTGTTTTTATTTGCGGAGTTAACGAAATTAAAGATTTTTCACTTCTTAAAAAACACAATATAGTAAAAGTTGTAGAATTTGCAAAATTTGCGGGAAGCGCGGAAGAATCTTTTAAGAATGCCACAAAATATATCCCCGCCGCAATAAAAGAAGCTGTTAAGTAAATTTGTTTTCCTTTTTCTTTTCATTTTATTTTTACCCTTCCGGTCTGTTGACGTAATTTTTAATCCAGCTATCTGTTTTATATCTATTGTTTTTTAGGCCTGTTTTAATCTTTTCAGTTGTTGCCTTCCGTCGTCAAATCCCCTGCTTGGAGGTTTTTGGGCGATTTGCGGGGCCTGTAAAATTTGAGATTTTTTATATTACAACAGCGCGGATTGTTTGAGCGGCAAAGAGAGTGTTTTTACCTTAAAGCTTTTCTCTTTACCGCGAGTTGCCGCGCGGGCATAAAAAATAAATTTTACTCCGCCATGAGCGCAAAAACCGACAAGCAAAAAACATTTTTATATTAATCCGTTGCTTTTGTTTTTTTATAAATTAAGCAGTTAACCCTTTGCCGTCCGTCGTAAAACCCCATGCTTGGAGGTTTTTGGGCGATTTGCGGGGCCTGTTAAATTTGAAATTTTTTATATTACAACAGCGCGGATTGTTTGAGCGGAAAAGAGAGAGTTTTTACCTTAAGGCTTTTCTCTTTTACGTGAGTTGCCGCGCGGGCATAAAAAATAAATTTTACTCCGCCATGAGCGCAAAAACCGACAAGCAAAAAACAATATTATATAAGCCGTTAAAACTTTGCAAACAAAAACCCCCGCTCCATACGGAACGGGGGTTTGTTGCAAAAGAGTTTACTTAGGCTGCTATTTTATTTGTGTCTACGTGTAAACCCGGGCCCATTGTGGAAGATACAGAGACTGTTCTCATGTATACACCTTTAGAGGTTGAGGGTTTTACTTTAGCAATGATGTCCAAAACAGCTTTTGCGTTTTCATACAGTTTTTCCGCTTCAAAGGAAGCCTTGCCCACGGGAACGTGGACAATACCGTAAGCGTCTGCCTTAAACTCAATTCTGCCGGCTTTAAGTTCTTTTACCGTCTGAGCGACGTCAAAAGTAACTGTGCCTGCTTTCGGGTTTGGCATTAAGCCGCGGGGACCTAATATTTTGGCGGCTTTTGCAAGGTCTTTCATGGTGTCGGGGGTGGCGACGAGTACGTCAAAGTCAATTTTGCCTTTAACGATTTCTTCAATAAAGTCATCTCCGCCTACCATATCGGCGCCTGCTTTTTGCGCTTCCTGTGCTTTCTCGCCTTTGGCGATAACGCCCACGCGTTTGGTTTTGCCCGTACCGTTGGGAAGAACAACCATCGTTCTTACCTGCTGTTCGGACTTTTTGGTATCAATACCCAAGCGGACGTGCAGTTCTACCGTTTCGTCAAACTTGGCTTTTGCGTGGTCTTTGCACAGAGTTAAGGCTTCTTTAAGGGAATATAACGCACCCTGTTTCAAAGTTTTTTTTGCTGCTTCAATTCTTTTTCCCATCTGTTGCTCCTTAAGGTTAACGGACGTTTTAACGTCCTCCCTTTTTCAATCCTTATTTTATTATGTCTACGCCCATGCTTCTGGCTGTGCCTTTTACCATTTCGGCAGCGTGCTTAACGTCGGTGGTGTTTAAATCGGGCAGTTTTTCCGCGGCGATTTCTTCGCACTGTTTCTGTGTAAGCTTGCCTACTTTTTCCTTATGAGGTACGCCTGAACCTTTCTTAAGGCCAAGCTTCTTTACGATAAGTACCGCCATAGGAGGCATCTTGGTGATGAAGGTGAAAGATCTGTCTTCAAATACTGTTATGACGACAGGTATCTTAATACCTTTTTCTAACTTTGCTGTTTTGGCATTAAACTGTTTGCAGAATTCCATGATGTTAACGCCGTGCTGGCCCAATGCTGGACCGACTGGCGGTGCGGGGTTTGCCGCGCCTGCGGGAATTTGCAGTTTAATATAGCCTTTAATCTTTTTCTCTTTTGCCATTTTTTGTTTACTCCTTAAATCCCTTGCCTTAATAACTTAAGACAAGGTACTACAAAACTAGTTAATCTTTTCCACCTGGAGGTAATCAAGCTCCACGGGGGTTGCTCTGTCAAACACGGTAACCATAACTTTAAGTTTATTTTTGGTTTCGTTAACTTCTTCTATCACGCCGACGAAGTGCTTAAACGCGCCTTCGGTAATGCGCACCTGTTCGCCGTGGCTGAACTGTACCGCGTGTTTGGGTTTGCCGTCCGTAACGGTTGTAAGTTCCACAATGCCCGATATTTCTTCGGCCGGGAGCGGAACGGGATTAGGGTCGCCCAAAAAGCCTGTAACGCCGGTTATGTTTCTGATAAACCAGTAGGACTGGCTGGAGAGTATCATTTCTACCAGAATATAGCCGGGGAAAAATTTGCGTTTTCTTAAAGTTTTTTTGTTTTGTTTGACTTCTACGACTTCTTCGGTAGGAACTAAAACGTTAAAAACTCTTTCGCCGAAATTCTGAACTTTTATCTGGGTTAAAATCTTTTCTTTTACTTTGTCTTCATGCCCTGTTTGGGTATGGACTACGTACCAGTGTTTTTCCTGAGCGGTTTCCTGCGCGGGGATATCCTGGGACGGGGCTGTCTGTAATTCTTCTGTCATAAAATTATTCTCCTCCCAAAATCTTACCCAATACAGAGGATAAGACAAAATCTATTCCGCTGATATAAGCCGCAACAATAGCTACTACCACAAAAACGAATATTGTGGACTGTACCATCTGCGCTCTTGAAAGCCATACGCTTTTTTTAAGTTCCGTATATGCTTCCCTGAAAAAGTTCATTGCGTTATTCATATAACCTACCGTATATATTTAGTATGGCAGGAGCGGAAGGACTTGAACCTTCAGTCCCGGTTTTGGAGACCGGTGGTTTACCAGTTAACCGACGCTCCCATAAACTGCTAAAGCCAAAACCTTATTTGGAGGCTTTGCTTTCTTTATGCGTTGTTTGTTTACCGCACTTTTTGCAAAACTTGTTGGATTCTACTTTGTAATCTTTCTTTTTGCCTTTTGCAAAGTAATAATTTTTATTCTTGCATTCGGTGCAGGAAAGTACATAAGTTACTCTTTCTGTTGCCATTTTATTTACCTGTTTTAAGATACCTAAAGGGACATTGATGACAATGTCCCTATTAGGTTTTAAGATTTAAGCGTTACTCAATAATTTTGGTAACAACGCCTGCGCCTACTGTTTTGCCGCCTTCTCT
>CAZBCE010000003.1:0-65488 GCA_964490555.1 uncultured Elusimicrobium sp.
TTATTAAGCGCGGCGGCTCTGCTGCCGAGGCTCAATATATCTGCGGCCTGTTTAACCGCAATTGTATTTTGGGCAAGCGATTTTAAAGTTTCAACTGGCGCCAGAACATTTTGCGCCGCGCTGCCCAAAAGGCTTTGCGCCGCTCCCTGAAACCCGCCTGTCCCGCTTGCGGAATAAGTAAGCCCCACCTTGCCCGAAGCCTGCAAAAAGCCCATATTATGGAAGGTTAAATTTTCGCCCAAAGAAAGACCCGTTCCCGTATGAACAAAGTTAAAACCGCGCTGCTTAAGCCCGCGGTAAACGGTATTTTTAAAGGTATATTCCTGCGCAAAAGCTTCGTTCTGAGCCAGTTGTAAACCGCGTGATTTATCGGCGGAATACATATACTTTCTGGGCAGAGTATAAGGCGCTTCTGCTGCGCTCTGCGTTACGGTTTGCCCCGCTTTTGAAGACGCGGAAGCCTGCGCTTTTACAGGCAATTTCTTTGCTTTATATTTTGAGGCAACCTTTGTCTGCAACAGTTTTTCCTGCTGCGTTATTAAATCCTGCGAGTAGGCGTTAAAGCCGCCTTTATATTCACTGACATTTATATACGAGGGTATTGCGCCGCCCTTAGATAAATCTGTAAGCCCGATGGAAACGGCCTTGTTTATATCTTTTGAAATTCTGCCTATATTGCCGTGTGTGGAAGCGGTATAGTGTGAAGAGGCAAAAAATTGTTTGGAAGCCACCCCTTCTACCGTGTTAAGCCCGCCGTTAGCGGCTGTCTTGGCGGCGGAGCGGTAAACGGCATTTTTATAAATATAATTTGCCATGCTCATTGAATTTTTGCCCGCCAGATATTTTAGCGCGCTGTACTGCACCTGCGCTCTTTTAACCATGGCAGGCATATTAACTATAAGTTTTTTGCTGCCTTTAAAAAGGTTCAGGACGCCCGCCCAAATCCTGTCGCTGTTCTTTACCGCGCCTTTGGTTATTGCGCCGAGTATAAAAACGTTTGTAACGGCTTCGGCGGGGCGTTCTTTAAAGTTAAAAAGACTCTTCCAAAAACCCTCAATTTCCTGTTCGTTATTTTTAAAAATAATATCGGAATAAAAACCCTCGTCGCTAAGCACTTTTACGGGGGAGGCGCCTTTATAACCAATTAAATCCACATAAGTTTTACCAAGCTCATTTCTAAGAGCAGCGCGCAGCTCCTGGTCCATATCGGCGTCTTTGTTAAGCGCAAAGTAATCATTATTAATGCGCGCCGCCATATAAAGACGCATTGCGGATTTTTCCGCCGTCGGTAAATCTGATTTAAGGGCAAGGTTTGAAAGCGCAATATCTCTGTGGCAGGTTACCATTGGAGAGGAAGGCAAAGGCGCGGTAAGCAAAAATCTAAAAGCGTCCCGCCAGTCGTCGCGGCCGGAATAAAACTCTCCGTACATTCTGATAGCTGAAGAAAGGTGGGCAGGTTGTTTTACGTCGGAAGCGACATACAGGAAAATATTTTTTACGTCTTTTTTACCCTTATTCTGCCGGCTGTACATTGCGTTAACAGTAGCGGGAGGTGTTGCCGTTTTATATTGGCGGAAAGGCTTTTTGCCGCTTTTGAAAGACGCGCAAACGCCGCCGCCGAAACCGTCTTTATGCGTGCAGGTTTCTTTTATCCACTGGTAGCTGTTGTCAAAAGCTTTTATAAAGGCAAACGGGTCAACATAGCCCGAAGTTACCTGACTGACAGGCTTTGCCTGAGAGGAAAGTTTATTTATAATCTCTTCAAAATAAACCTTGCCGCCCCTGTCCGCAATAACGGGCGCGGCATACTGCATAAAATTAACTTTTGCTTCTTCGCCGATATTTTCGTCCGTCATAACGGAGGAGATTTTGGAAAGTTTTACAAGCTCGGGATTATAACTGTTTAAAAACAGCAGGGCGCTGCCGGTATGGTCGGTATCACATTTATCAAGCTTGCCCATGCAGGTATTATACTGCGTCCTGTAAAGCGTGCTGATTTTATAGTAAAAATCTCTGTTTGTTAACTCCGCGTTAAACCAAATAATCGGCAGCACCGCGCTGTATATTGTGGCGTGGAGTTCGGGCGAGGTTCTTGCTTTGCCCGCCGCGACATTATAAAAACTTGCTATAAAAGTATTTGCGGTTTTGTTAAAATCGTCGCGCTGCTGTTTGGTTTTTAAACCCGTGGCGTTAAGTTTTATTATACGGTCCGCGGCAAATTTTAAATCTAAAGAAAATTTAAGGTCACCCTGCGCCTTGGCGGACATCAAAGGTTTTACGACGCGCGTATTATCCTGCACGGCAATATACTGCTTCCGATTGTAATTCATTATCTCGGTAGCAACCTGCCCAAAGCCCTGCCCGTAAAGCAGGCAAAGCATAAGGATAAGGGAAACAGATTTTCTGTACGCGCTGTTAATCATAATAAAATAATATAGTTTTATTCGTCTGACTGCAAGGGACTTATGACCTAAGCCCCTTAGGTCTTTTTGTACTTATTGTTATGGTACTTTTAAAATGGTAACATTCATAAATATATCTTACTTTTTTGGGAATTTATGAACTTTTTGCAAAAAATACTCCTTTTTTCGGCTCTTTTTGCCATTTCTGCGGCGGCCTTTGCGCAAGAGGGGCCCTCCGTAAGAGTTCTTTATTTTTCCGATGAATACAGCATAGGTTCCAACCTGCAAAACGCTTTTCAGGATGTGCTGCTTAAAGGCGGCACGCTTTACACTATAGACAGGGTGGAAAAACTGCCCACCCTTTTTAACGGCAACTCCTACATTTTAAATCTTCCGCCCGATATAGAAGATTCCGCCTTGGAAGAAACCAATGTCTACTACAAAAGCATAGGCAAAAAAGAAGCTGTTATAACAGGCTCTTCGCTTATGGTGCAAAGCCCGTCTTTCGACAAGAACATAAAAGAAGCTCTGCTTAAAACCGCGCAGGACGGCGGCTCCGCCAAAAATTACGTTGCGGCCGATATGATATCCGCCCGCACGGGCCTTTTGGCTTTAAACACGGGCGGCACTTTGGAAGTACTTTCTACCGATATAGGCCGTTTAAAAGGCAGCTGGGTTCCCGCCGTACTGGTAAATTATCATCTTTATAAAGGTTTGGATAAGAGCATAGTTTCCATATTTGAAAAACCTTTAGGCGGCATAGGCGCGTGGAGCGACGCCGTGGCGGATATAACCGCGCAGGAAAAAGAAAAACCTTTAATTATATCCACGGGGGGTTATTATCCTTACGAAAGTTTAGGACAGCAGCCGCAGTTTTTTGCCGACTATTGGAAAGAGCTTAAAGCCGACGCTCTTGCCGTAAATCCGAAGGATATAGAATTTCTGCTTTCCGTGCAAAAAGAAACGCAGGATATTCCCCCGCTCTTAGCCTCCAACATAGAACCTGAAGCCTCAGACGCGCCTAACCCGTTTGTAAAAACTCTTTTAATAGAACGCGGAGGCATTAAAACAGGTATCTTTTCGCTCGTGCAGGAGGCGCCTTTGCGCTCCGCGGACGGCAAAAATATTGCATATAAAGTTACCGACGCCGACGCCGCTGCGCAGCAAGCCGTAAATGATTTACGTTTTAAGGATAAAGCAGACTTTATTATTTTAGTTTCCCACCTTGACGATACGGAACTTAATAAAATCTTCCAAAATGTATACGGCGTGGATATGGTTATAACCGCGCAGAGGAAAGATAATTCCTCCCTTAGAAAACACAAAATAGAACTGGAAGACTGGAACAGGGAAAGACATTACACCCCTGCCTATATCTCCGCAGGCAACGGTTATGTTTTGGGCGACACCCGCATAACTTTTAAGCAAAATTCGGGCGGCCTTACACCTGCGCTTATAGAAGACGGCGCACCGCGCGACTTATATTACAACAATACTTTTTCCAACCGTTTTTACGCCGTTAATAAGCAGCTGTTCAGCGGCATTACAAAAAAGGGAGGGGAAATTTTACCGAGCGCAAAAAAAGTTTCCGCCTACGGGCAGGAAAGATACCTTTCTTACACCCCGCTGGAGTTTTTTAATATGGCGGCGGCGATAATAAAAAAGCAGACAAAGAGCGAAGTTTCCCTGGTAAAAATCCTGCCGTTTAACGAACAGTTTTTAGGTAATCTTACCGAGGAAGAAGTAAAAAAATGGCTTGGCGCGGACGACCCTGTTCTTAACGCCGCCGTTAAAGGAGACACGCTTAAAAAGATTTTAAAATATGCGGACTTCAGCCCCGTATTTAACGGCAATACTACGGACTATTCCCTTTCCGCCGCGCTTGCCTGCGCTGGCGCTACAAAAGACGGAGATACATATAAAATAAACGCGTTAAGCGTAAATGACGACGAGTTTTATTATATCTCATTCCCTGCATCTCTTATGCAGGAACGCTTTATTCCCGCCGACGTAAAAAATAGTATTTTTATAAGAAAAGAAGCCCCTTTAAAGCTGCATGGCGCGGTAATTGATTACCTTAAAAAAATAAAAGAAACAAATAAAAGAGCGGCGGCGGCTTTGTTTGACTCTTATATGCAGGATTATAACTTTCGCAAAGAAAATAATCTTCCCCCGCAAGACGAAATTACGCAGCAGCTTGACCTTAAAATGCAGGATATAGGCCCGCAGGCCGTGCAGGAATATTTTGAGGAAGAAAACGGCGGAGAATATACCAAAGAACTTTTTGCTCTTATGGAAAACCGCCCGCAGATATACGGACAATGGAGATATAACCTTAAAAATCTTTCTTTGCAGGCCACCAGCACAGAGGTTAAAAACGCGCAGTATTACCAAAACTTTTCCAACAGCCGTTTAACTTCCGACAGCCAGAAAGTTTTGCAGGGCAGGCTTAACGCTGCGGCGGAATATTATAAAGACAGAATACGCTGGAATAATAATTTACTTTTAGAATACGGCCGCGTAAGTTTGCGCAGTTATTCCGGCGCAAAATCTTCCAACGAAAGTATGGATAAAATTTCCCTCTCCACGGATTACACCTATAAATGTATAGACGTAAAAGATATTTTGGGCGGCTTTTTGCTGGGCCCGTTTTTAAGTTTGGGTTATGATACGGAGTTTACTCGCCCCGCCGACGCGCCCCGCTATAAAGCGCTGCGCGGCAAAGGCGGCATAAGACTGTTTGAAGGTAAATATCTTAAAGATTTATACCTTGCGCTCGCGCCTGAGGTTGACTTTACTTACGCCGCGCCAAGCAATAAATACGCGTGGGAATTCGGCGTAAAATTAGAGCAGCCCGTAAACCCGAATACCAAAGCGATTTACCGCGCTATGGTAAGGGACTTTTTTGTAGCGGATAATAAAAACAATACAGACTATTCCTACGAAATTGAACTTGATACCCGTCTGGAAACCGAGGTCTGGCGCAAGTTTTCCGTCGCGCCTTTTATAACCTACTACCAAGCCAAGGCAAAAGGTTTTGACCAAAAGGGCAGCAACCTTTATATAGGCGTATCATTATCCTACTCCAGACTTTTCAAACGCCTTCCCTTTTAACGCGCCGCAAAAACCTTACACGATATATTTAGTAGAATATTTTTATGACTCTTACCGAGTTTGACAAAAACATTTCCGCCCAAAACCCGTCTTTAACCCTTGTAGGCGTAGACGAGGCAGGCCGCGGCCCTTTAGCGGGGCCCGTGGTTGCTGCCGCGTGTTATATACCGCCGCAGCTCTACACCCACGAAGTTATGGCGCAGATAAACGACAGCAAAAAACTTACGCCTTTAAAACGCCAAAAAATATTTAATATTCTTCAAACTTTACCGATAGTTTACTGCACGGGCTTTGCCACGGGCGAGGAAATTGACCGCATCAATATTTTGCAGGCCACCTTTGCCGCAATGCGCCGCGCCTTGGCTAAATTTGAAGATAAGCAAATTATCGCCCTTGTAGACGGCAATCACACCATACCCGCCTTAAAACACAACCAAAAGGCAATTATAGACGGCGACGCTTTATCTTTAAGCATTGCCGCCGCCAGCATAATAGCCAAAGTTACAAGAGATAATTTTATGGAAGTTATAGATAAGCAATATCCCGTTTACTGCTTTGCCTCGCATAAAGGTTACGGCACAAAACAGCATATAGAAGCTTTAAAAAAATACGGGCCGTGCAAAGAACACAGGAAAACTTTTGAACCTGTTTCTACCCTTTGCTGCGGGCTTTTCGGCGGGGAAAAATGTTAACGCAAAAACGCGCCTACGGCAACGAAGCGGAAGACCTTGCCGCCGAGTATCTTAAACAAAACGGCTACAAAATTATAGCGCGCAATTACGCCTGCAAAACGGGCGAGATAGATATAATAGCGCAAAAGGGCGGCTGCCTTGTTTTTGCGGAAGTTAAAGCGCGTTCCACGCAGGCCTTCGGCGGGCCTGTGGGCGCGGTAACCGCCGCCAAGCAGAAGAAAGTAGCCAATACCGCCATGTGTTATATAAAAGAGAAAAAACCGAAATTTGACAGTTTAATGTTTGATATAATAGCCGTACTGGACGGTAAAGCGCAGCATATACAAAACGCTTTTGTCCCGCAAAATTTTACGCTGTAAAAAATAAATGAGAGGTGGATATTTATGACCCAGCTTGACACAATAAAGAAAGCGGCAGCATTTATAAACAAAAAGACCAAAAACTTTAAGCCCGAAATTGCCTTTATAACAGGCAGCGGCCTTGCGGGCTGCGCGCCGGAGATGGAAGGCAAAGTTACGGTTCCCTATTCCTCTATCCCCGGTTTTTTAAAAAGCACCGTTGCGGGCCACAGCGGAAACCTTATTTTCGGCACATATAAAGGCAAAAAACTGGCCGTTATGCAGGGCAGATTTCACTACTATGAAGGCCACGCGATGAAGGACATTGCCATAGCCGTAAGAACGCTTGGTATGCTGGGCGTTAAAACCATTTTAGTATCGGCCGCAGTAGGCTCCATAAACGCAAAGCTTATCCCAGGCAGCTTAGCCGTGCTTAAGGACCACATTAACTTTATGGCAAACAATCCGCTTATCGGCAATTACGACCCTGCCTTCGGCCCCATGTTCTGCGATATGAGCACCACCTACGACGCCGACCTGCGCAAAATTGCCTTAACGCTTGCAAAAAAGCATAAAGTAAACGCGGGAGAAGCCATTTACCTTGCCGTAACAGGCCCTAACTTTGAAACACCCGCGGAAATCCGCGCGTTTAAAACCTTGGGCGCGGACGTTGTGGGTATGTCCACCGTGCCTGAAGTTATTGTGGCCCGCCAGCTGGGTATGCGTATATGCGGTTTAAGCTGGGTAACAAATTTGGCAAGCGGTATATCAAAACACCCTTTAAGCCACAAGGAAACTTTGGAAGAAACCAAAAAGATTGAAGGCAAGTTCAGCAAAATCTTGGCGGATTTAATTCCGAAACTTTAAAATAAAATGCGCGATAAAGTCATAAAACTTGGCAAGGAAACTTTAATTTACGGCACTTCCACTATAGCGGCAAGGCTGTTTAATTTTTTCCTCGTTCCTTTCTACACTTATTACCTTGTTACTACGGATTACGGCACGGTTGCCACGGTTTTTGCCTTTATCGCGCTTACAAATATAGTATATCAGTACGGTATGGATCAGGCTTATTTGCGCTTTGCGGGGGATAAGAATTCCAAAGATACCTTTTCCACGCCGTTCACGGCGGTACTGGTAAGCGCGGTATTATTTTCCGCCATAATTTTTGCGCTTGCGCCGCAGGTTGCGCTTATCATCGGCGCGGGGGAAGAAAACGCTTACCTTATAAAACTTTCCTGCGCCATAATGGCCTTTGACGCTTTAAATATTATCCCCTTTGCAAAACTGCGCTTTGAACATAAAGCCTGGCACTTTGTAACGGTACGCACGCTTTCCATAATGGTAAATGTTATTGGCAATATTTTGGCTTTGGCTTATTTTAAAGCAGGCATAGAAGGCATTTTTTACGCGGGCATTTTTGCGTCCTTAGCCTCTTTGGTTTTACTGCTGCCCGTGATAATAAAAGAGTACACTCCTACATTTGATAAAGCTTTGTTTAAAGAGATGTTTGCCTTCTCCTGGCCGTTTATTCCCGCGGGTATGGCAAGCCTTTTGGTTAATGTTATAGATAAACCAATCCTCTCCCACTTAGCGGGCCTTAGCGACGTAGGTATCTATCAGGCCAACTGCAAGATAGGCATATTTATGATGTTGATAGTTTCTATGTTTGACCAAGCTTGGCGGCCATTTTTTATACAGTACTCAAAAAAGGAAGACTGCAAACTTTTATTTGCCAAGATATTAACCGCTTTTACCGCTGTTTCCACTTGGGTGTTTTTAGGCCTTACAATGCTTATAACCACCGTTATAAAAACACCTATCTTCGGTTTTAACCTTATACACAAAAGCTACTGGAGCGGGCTTAACATTATTCCGCTTGTTTTGGCTGGCTATTTGCTTTACGGTTTTTATATTAATTTCATGGTCGCGCCCGTGCTTACCAAAAAAACAAGGGTGCTTATGTGGATTACTCTTTTCGGCGCGGTTGCCAGCGTGGTAACAAACCTTACATTAGTACCGCTCGTCGGCATTGTGGGCGCGGGCTGGGCTATATTTGCAAGTTACGGCGTTATGGCATTAAGCTTGTTTATATTTTTACAGCGCAATTACCCCATAGAATATGAGTATAAAAAAATAGCGCTTATGGGTGCTGGCGTTGTGCTGGGTTTACTTATAAACACCATTTTGGGCGATGATATAACAGTAACCTCTACCGTAGTAAAAGTTATTTACCTTGCGCTTTACCCCGCTTGGGCCGCCTTTGTTATACTTAAAGTAAAAGCAACCAAAAATTATTAATTTGACGCCATACAAAAAGAGCCTTTTTTAAAAAAGGCTCTTTTTTGTTTGTGCGGCCAAAAATTATTTTACGCTTAAAAGAGTAAGTTTAAGTTTTGCAAGGCCGTGTCCGTCGGTTATGTTTATAACGGTGGGCAAGGTGCTTTGTTCGTAAACCTGATAGTTCTCAAATGTAAAAACCTTTTGTACTATAAGCTTTTTCTGCTCAAGTTTATAGGGAAAGCTTAAACCTTTTTTAAAGTAATAACTGCTTAAATAAGGCTCGCCCTTAAAAGTTATTTTATAATCCTCGCCGCGCAGGGTGGAATAACCCGCAAAGTTTTGCGGTTTTTGTATAAGCGTTTTTATAATCTCTTCAAAAACTGTCTGCGCCTTAGGGTCCAAAGAAAGCACGGAAGATTTATAAACAAAATTACTGCCGTCAAAAACAGCTTCCAGCAGGGTAGCGGCAAAGTCGCCCGTTATCTTTACGCTTACGCCTTGCTCCTGCGCCTTAAGCGTAAGAAGGGCGGCGTAACTGCTGCCTTTTGCTTCCCCCTCCGCCTTAAAAGCGGCAAAGGTAAGGCCGTTTTGCAGGAAAACGGGGTAATTGCGCTGCGGTTCTTTTGCCCCTTTTGTACCGTAAGGTGCGCACGCGCCAAGTAAAGTTAAAGCTAAAAGTATTTTTATTATTTTCATATACAAAACCAAGGTCTTTTTATATTATATTATTATGGTCAATTTATTTCTTTATTTTCTGGCTTTCGCTTTCGCCTTTCTGCTTACTTTTACGGTTATGCCGCTGCTGCGCGCAAAGCTTGGCGGCAAACTTAAAGATACCCCCACCTCACTTAAAAACCATACGGGCATTATCCCTTTAACGGGCGGCGCGGCAATAGCTTTCGGCTTTGCCTTAAGCCTTATATTAATAAGATTTTTGACTGACTTTCCAACAGGCACCCTGCGCAACTTGCGCGGACTTTTTATAGGCGGAGCATTGGTGTTTTTAGGCGGTGTTTTTGACGATTTAAAAAAGCCCGCAGGCATAAGCCCGTACACCAAATTATTGTTCCAGGCCGCTGCCGCGCTTATCCTTATACATTACGGCGTTTGCGTGCAGTTTTTGCCGCCGCCGTTTAACCACATAATAACCGTGCTTTGGGTAGTTGGGCTTACCAATGCTTTTAACCTTATTGATATTATGGACGGCCTTGCCGTAAGTCAGGCGGCATTGGCGGCTTTGGCCTTTGGCATTATAGCTTTACCGTCGGAGTTTATTTATGTAAACTTTGCGGCCTTCGCGCTATTGGGCGCGTGCCTTGCGTTTTGGCCTTATAATCACAGCAAAGCCAAAAAGACTTTTCTGGGCGACAGCGGCAGCAACCTTTTAGGCTTTTTGCTGGCGGCGGTGGCTTTGGGTACAAATTATTCCAGCGTAAACAGTATGGCGGTATTTGTGCCGCTGCTCATTTTGGCCGTTCCTTTATTTGATACAGCCTTTGTTTCCGTCATAAGAATAGCAAAGGGCATATCCCCGCTTAAAGGCACTCCCGACCATTACCCCCTGCGGCTTATGCGTATGGGTTTAAAAAAGCCCCTAATTTTGTTATTATCTATAATTGCCGCCTTACTTTACGATGCTTTAGCATTTTTTATAACCAAAACCACGGGCGGCATATCTTTGGCGATATATCTTACTGTGCTTTCAGCTCTGCTGGGGCTGGCGCTGTGGCTTAAATTAAAAACAAAATAATATGCAAAACCAAACCATAATAATAGGGGCGGGGGTAAGCGGTCTTTCGTGCGCTTATCACCTGCAACAGGCGGGCCGCGCGGATTATACCGTGCTGGAGGCTTCGCCGCGTTACGGCGGGCTTTGCGCCTCTTATACCAAAGACGGTTTTACCTTTGATTACAGCGGCCACCTATTGCATATTTCCAGTAAATACGGCTTAAAACTTACGCAAAAACTTTTGGGCAAAAACGTAAATCTTTTAAAGCGCAAAGCCTTTGTGCATATATACGGCAAAACTGTTCCGTTCCCATTCCAAAATAATCTTTCTTTTATGGAGGACGACAAATTTATAAGCAGCTGCGTGCAGGACGCCCTTTTAAGTTACAAGCAAAAAAAACCAAAGGATGCGCCGTTGTTTAAAGACTGGGCTTTGGCGCTTTACGGCAAGTCTATCTGCCAGCATTTTATGTTTCCTTATAACCAAAAGCTTTGGCAGACGGATTTAAAAAATTTAACCTCCGCGTGGTGCGGCAGTTTTGTTCCCTCCTCCACGTTAGAAGACATAATAAAAGGCGCTTACGGCAAGCAGAAAAAAGATTACGGCTATAACACACATTTCTTTTACCCTAAGACGGGCGGCGCGCAGGCTTTGTGCGACGCGCTTGCCAAAAAAGCGGCAAATATAAACCTAAACTGCCCCGTTACGCAAATTGATTTAAAAAATAAAACCGTTACGGCAAACGGCAAAGAAATATCTTATAAAAACCTTGTAAGCACTATGCCTTTAAAAGATTTGGGCGGCATAATAAAATGCTTACCCGCCGATATAAAAAAACAATTTTCCCTGTTAAATAATAATAAAGTTTATGTGCTTAATATAGCAGCAACGGGCAAGACGAAAGACGGGCATTGGTATTACTTCCCTCAGGATATTTATCCGTTTTACAGGATTGGCGTGCAATCAGCTTTTTCCGCCGCTAACGCGCCGCAGAGCGCGTGCAGCTTTTATGCGGAATTCGCCTTTCCCGCCGACGCCAAAAAGCCCGACTTTAAAAAGCTTGAAGAGCAAACATTTAAGCATCTTAAAGAACTCTGTTTTATAGGACAGGAAGAAAAAATATTATTTGCAGACTGGCTTGAAATCCCGCAAGCCTACCCCGTTTACGACACTGCCTACGCCGACGCGCGGGAAAAGATTGTTGCGTATCTCTCCTCCCAAAATATATACTTACTGGGTAGGTACGGCGCGTGGGAATATTCTTTTATGGAGAAATCACTTTTAGACGGCGCGGCACTGGCCGCCTGTCTGCTTAAGGTTTAATTATGAATGTTTTAATATACGGCGGAAGTTTTGACCCTGTCCATAAAGGACATTACGCGCTTTTAAAAGCGGCGATAAAACAGCTTAATCCCCACAAGATACACCTGTTTACGGCCTATCAATCCCCCTTTAAGGAAAAACCGCAAACGCCTTTTGAAGTAAGACTGCAAATGGCGCGCGCCGTATTAGGCCCGCTTTCGCCCAATATAATTTTTGACGATTTTGAGCAAAAGGCAGCCCGCGTAACCTATACATGGGAAACGGTGGAATATGTGCGCTCGCTTTACCCGCACGCCAAAATTTACCTGCTTGTAGGCACGGACTGCCTTAACGATATACACCGCTGGAAAAACGCGCCTTACCTTTTTGAAAACTCCGTAATTACGGCGGGTAAAAGAAAGGGTTTTAACTTTGAAACAAAAGATTTTAATTACCTCCTTTTGGAAGGCACTTTTCCTTTGGTATCGTCCACGCAGCTTCGCCTTGCAATTTTATGCAACGGGCTTTTGCCAACCAATCTGCCTACAGCCGCAGCGCAGATGATAGAACAAAATTTAATGTACGGGCTTAAAATGCACAAATGGCTGCAGGCCAATTTAAGGCCCAACAGATATTTACACGTTAAACTGGTGGCGCAGGCCGCCGTGGAACTGGCCAGACTTTACGGCGCCAATGCGGAAAAACTTGCGCTTGCCGCCATCTTGCACGACGCGGCAAAATGTATGGGCAATAAAGACCTTGTGCAGTACGCTTTGGACAATAAATTAAGCGTGCCCGACTTTGAAGATATATGCAAATATTCCCCCTCTCTTTTACATGCGGAAGTTTCCGCGCATTTGGCGCAAAAGCTTTTTGAGATAAAGGACCAAGAAGTCCTTTCCGCCATAAAAAACCACACCCTTGGCAGCACAGATATGGGCCTTGCGGAAAAAATACTTTTTATAGCCGATATGGCAAGCAAAGACCGCCGCCATAAAGACGCGCAGCGCGTACACGCCGCGTCGCTTAAATCATTAGACGACGGTATGCTTGCCGCAATGCTTGTTAAACTTATGTTTACGGTGGAAACAAGCAAATGGCTTGCCCCCGCCGGCATACAATTATGGAACCAAATAATATCAAAACGCAAATAACGCAGCGCCTTGTTGTTTATGCCGCGGCAGCCCTTTTGATATACGGGGCTTTTGCCTATTTCTATTCGCCATGCGCGCAAAGCATCGCCCAAAGGAAAGAAACGGGTATCAACTTTTTGGTGCTTACGCAGCAACCTATGTTTATTTCTTATAATCCCAAGGCAAAGAAAGCCGTTGTAAGCATTATTAACCCCAGTAAAAAGAACCCCACTTTAGAAGATGTGCTTAAGGAAGCGTCCCTTTCCACGGACGATTTTATGTTTTTAGACCCGCGCACAAAAAGCCGCACGCAGTTTTGGGATTCCTTTAAAGATAATTTACATCAGTGGAAGCAGAAACCTTACCTTGTTTTCTTTTATATTTACGCCTATATAAAGCTGCGCAAAGATAAAAAAACAGATATTTCCGCAGCGGATTTTATCGCGCTTTCTTTTGAACTTACCTCACTTGCGCCAGCGGATTTTTCCGTCATAAATAAAGAGCCGCAAAAAACGCCCGCAAAAAAACGCAGGCAGGAGGTTGCCCCCGCGCAGCCGCAGATAACCCTTGCCAAGGATATAATAACCCCGCAGGCGGAAAAAAAGACAATAGTTATAGAAATTTTAAACGCGTCGGGCAAAAGCGGCCTTGCGGCGGAAGTTACCCGCTACTTAAGGGACCTTAACAACAAAGGCACGCTTAATTTGGACGTTATAAACTACTCCAGCTTTCCCGCGCTTATGCCCGAAACGCAGATAATAAACCACAGCGGCAATTTGGAAGATTTAAAAAATATAAGCCTCTATTTAAACTTAGGGGATAAAGAGATTTTCAGCAAAACTGATAAAATTGCCATATCAGATGCTAAAATAATATTAGGGCAGGATTTCACCCTGCCAAAAACGCTAAATAAATGATAAACTCTATCAGAGGTATACTATGACTAAACAAAACACAAAAGAACTTGTAATAAAAACAGCCCGTATTATAGATGACAAAAAAGCCGAAGACATAAGAGTTTACGATTTAGGCGGTTTATCATCACTTTGCGATTATATTATTATAGCCACAGCTACCTCCGCCCCGCACCTTGATTCTTTAGAGCAGGAAGCCAGCACGGAACTTAAAGCAGACGGTATTTACAAAACCAACAGGGACGGCGGCGACACAGGCACCTGGCGCGTTTCCGACTACGGCAATTTTATGCTGCACATAATGACGCAGGCCACAAGAGATTTTTACGCTTTAGATAAAATATTCAGCTTCGGCAAAGAAGTTAACTGGCTTAAACCGGTTGAAAAGAAGGAACCCGCTAAAAAAACGACGGTAAAAACAGCAAAAAAGGCCGTAAAGAAACCCGCCGCCGCAAAAAAACCTGCGGTAAAGAAAACAGTAAAAAAGGCTGCCGTAAAAAAAGCCGCGGCCAAAAAAACAACCGTAAAGAAACCCGCAGTAAAAAAAGCAGCCGTAAAGAAAACTCCCGCAAAAAAAGCCAAAAAAACTTCCGCCAAGACAACTAAGAAATCAGCTAAGAAAGGTACAAAATAAATGTTAAATAAGTTAAAACTTAAAATTGAAGACAGAATTTTAAAAGACCAATATTTTTCAGAGTTTGAGGCCCTGCCCGAGATAGAATTAGCCCCGCCCCCTCCGCATATAGACGCGGATATTTCCCTTGTGTGGGCGATGGCTGCCGCAAAACAAATAAGAAAAAACCCTTTAGACATTGCAAAAAAAGCCGCAAAAATTATTGAACAGTTAGAAGAAGTCGCCGTTTGTTCCTCCACCGCGCCCGGCTTTATAAACATAAGACTTAAAGACGAATTTTTGGTGGAAGCAGCACGCGACAGACGCCTTAAAAACAGAAACCTTGCCCCTAATGAAGTTTCCAAAGACAAGGTGCTTATAGAATTTGTTTCAGCCAACCCCACAGGCCCGCTGCACGTTGCAAGCGGCAGGGGAGCAAGCCTGGGCGACAGCCTTGTAAAAATCCACCGCGCGCTTGGTATTACCTGCGACGCGGAATATTATATTAACGACGCGGGCAACCAAGCCGAACTTTTGGGCGAATCTTTAAAAGCCAGAGTTGCGGGTAAAGAACCGCCCGAGAACGGTTATCACGGCGAATACCTTATAGAACTTGCAAAACGCATTCCCGCCGATATGCCCGAAAATGAATACGGCCGCTTTGCCATGGAAGAGCTTATCAAAACCCAGCAGGAAGATATGAAAGCTTTTGAAGTGGAATTTACAAAGTGGTTCAGGGAAAGCCAGCTGCACGGCGAAAACGCCATAAATAATGCTTTAGACTTTTTAAAATCTCAGGATAATGTTTACCAAAAAGACGGCGCAACTTGGCTTGGCACCACTGCCGACCACGACGATAAAGACCGCGTGCTTGTGCGCACCGACGGCCGCCCCACTTACTTTTTGGCAGATATTGCCTATCACAAAAATAAATACGACCGCGGTTACACGCACCTTATAGATATTTGGGGCGCGGACCATCACGGCTATGTGCCGCGTATGCAGGCCGCCGTTAAAGCTTTGGGCAAACCAGAAGACTCTTTTACCGTTATCATCCACCAGCTTGTGCACCTTATAGAAAACGGAGAGAAGGTTAAAATGTCCAAACGCGCGGGAACTTTTATAACCTTGCGCGAACTTATGGACGACGTAGGCCGCGACGCCTGCCGCTTCTTCTTTGCAAGCAGAACGCCAAACGCCCATTTAAACTTTGACATAAATCTTGCCAAAAAACGCACCAACGAAAACCCCGTGTTTTACGTGCAGTATGTACACGCCAGAATTTGCTCCATATTTAAAGCCGCGCAGGAGCAGCATTTGGAAGCCTTAAGCATAACTTCGCCCGTTAATCTTGCCCCGCAGGAAAGGGCTTTGCTAAGTAAAATGCTTTGGTTTAAAAAAGTGCTTTTAACCTGCGTTAAGGATTTAAGTCCGCATCATCTTACCAGTTATCTTACGGAACTTTCCTCTTTATTCCACTCGTTTTACGATTCCTGCCGCGTGCTGGACGAAAGCGACGCGGAAACAAGCAAATCACGCTTGTTCACCTGCCAGCTTGTTAAGGAAAGAATCGCGAAAGGTTTAGAGCTTATAGGGGTTTCTTCCCCGCAGCAGATGTAAAATCTGCAAAGATTAAAATCATAAGGAGAAGGTATGAGGAAATATCTTTTAACGGCATTGGCTGTACTTGCGGTGGCGGGGTTTACCTGCGCCCAAGACATATCTCAGGCGCGCAAAGCTTATGCTTCTGCACTGTATCAACAGGCGGCGGACCAGTTTGCCCCCTTTACAAAATCTAAGGACGAAAATATAAGCTGGGAAGCACGCCTTAAAACCGTGCTGGCTTATAATTATTTGGGGCAATTTGATAATGCTTTAAAAACAATTTTCTCTTATCCCTCGCCTGATAATTCCCTTTGGAATTCTCGCTACCTTTATATAAAAGCCTCTCTGCTTAACTATAATAATTCCATATACCAATCCCCCGACTTGGAGGAAACACAAACAGACCCTACCGCCTTTACCTACGAACAAAAAGAAGCCGAAGCAAAAAAGGCTTATACCGCTCTTTGGGATATGCGCAAGGATTTAGTTAACTTTCCCTCAAAACAAAGTGCGGACTATCTTAAAATAAATTACTCTAATTTAAACCCCGTTTTGCAGCCTTCTTTATTTGACTTTTTTATAAGCAACTGGCAAAGCAACGGCACCCAGCCGCAGGAAAAAATATTGGAAGAAGCCTATTCCTTAGGCGGTAAAGACAGGGATTATATAAGAGAAGTCTGGCACGTGGAAAGACTTTTGATGTTTAGAGATTTCCAAGACAAAAAAAGCAGTTTGCTTTTGGCAGCCTGCCTTGATTATGCCTCGGGCCTGTCCGAAAAGTGCAGCCCCTCCAAAGAGATGAAGCCTTATCTTTTTACCGCAAAAGAAATTATGGGCAAAGCAAAGGCCTCCCTGGAAAGCGCGCAAATATATTTAAGCGCTAAGGAATACGAAAAAGCAGCCGCCGCGGCAGACTATTGCCTTAAACTGCCTTTAAATTATTTCTCCCAATCCTGCAAGGATATAAAAAACAATTTGGAAACCCCCACTCTTTCTTGGGAGGGCAACGGTTATAATATAACTGATGTTCCATCCGGGGAGGATGTTCCTTTAAAGGTTGTTTCTTCTAACGTAAAAAATTTTTATATTCATATTTTCCCGCTAAATGCGGAGGAGTTTTCTTATCCATGCAATAACTACGCCAGAAGAGGCAAAGCCGCGCTTAAAGCTTCCGTCTGCTGGCGCAATTATCAGGATAATATAGAAAGAAAATTAGAAAAAGCAAAACCTTCCCGCACACTTGCGGTAAATGTTAAATATCCCCAAAAGTACGCGCCTGCCACAACTAAAGTTACATTGCCCTATATCTCCGACGGTTTTTACGCCGTGGGTTTAAGTTATCATAATCGTTTTGAATACGACAACCCCGTTATGTTATTAAACTTTACGGACCTTGCCGCCTTTGCGACGCAATTTAAAACAATATCTCAAGATAAAATTAAAATACCGCTTTATAAAAAATATTTTAATGTTTACACCGTCGACGCTAAAACAGGCGCGTTAAGACCTAATATAAAAATATTTTCAAGTTTGGGAGATACAAAAACTGATATTAACGCGCAGGCTTTAATAAGCTATGAAGGCCGCAGTATGGGAGAAAATTATCTTAGCTTGCTTGCAAAAGATTATGGCAACAACGCTTTGCTGCCAAGCGTTTACATTAACGATAACGAAGAAGAACCATATAAAATAATTATCAATAAAGACAGGGCCATATACCGCCCCGAGCAGGAAATTAAACTGGCCTTTACCGTTATAGAAAAAACGCCAAGCGGATATACTCCCTACTCGGGCAAAGATACGCTTGCTCTTACAATCGCCTCGCCAAACGGCAAAAATATTGCCAAAGCCGATATAGCTTTGGACGATATGGGCAGCGCAGATTATTCCTTTAAAATACCAAAAGGCGCATTAATGGGCAGGGTGTTGATAAACGCAAGATTTAAAAAAGTTTCCGATACATCTTTCATCTCTGTAGAGGAATACAAAAGGCCGGAGTTTGAAGTTTCCCTTGATAAAAACCTTGACGCTGTTACCTACGGCAAGCCCTTTACCGTAACGGGCAAAGCAAAGTATTACTACGGTAGCCCCGTGGCAAACGCCAAGGTTACATACAGCATAAACAAGGAGTACTTTATACCTTGGTTCTGTTGGTACTTCCCCGTGCGTCAAAACCGCCAGCAAAGCATTGAGGGCAAGGCGATAACAGATAAAGACGGCGCTTTTAAAATAACCTTTACCCCGCAAGAGGACGAGGACAATAAAACCGCGCGCTACTCTCTGCCGCAACGCTATAACATAACCGCTTTTGTTACCGACGCGGGCGGACGCGCTATACAAGATTCCCAAAGATATACCGTCAGCCGTCAGGAAAAGTTCTTTGCTATAAAGAACGATAAGGGCTTTTTCCGTCAAGATAAAGAGGGCTATTTAACCGTGCAGATGGTAAACGCGGACGAGGCCCCGCTTGAAGGCTCCGCAAAAGCCGTAATCTATTCCGCCGAGCCGACAGAAACGCCCGAGGATATATTCAGGAATATGGACCGCCTGCCCGAATTTAAAGAAGGCAAACAAGTAAAATCCTTCAGCGCGGATTTTAATAAAGAAGGCCCCTCAAAAATAAATCTTCCCGCGTTAAAAGAAGGCTTTTACATAATCAAATTTATAACGGAAGGCTCCGACGGTAAAGACAATGAAGGTAAGTTTACCTTTATGGTAGTAAACCCGAAGAACTGCAAACTTAACTTGCCCTCCGTTACCATAGCGGAAGAAAAAGTTTATTACCCCGGTCAAACCGCCGCCGTACTTATAGGCGCGGCAAAAGCAAAGGGCAATAAATATATAGAACTTTATAAAGACGGTATGCTTTTAGAGCAAAAAACCCTGCCGACATCTGGCGCGGCGATATTGGAAATACCCGTAAAAAAATCTTACGAGGGCGGCATTTCCCTAAACTGGTTTGCCGCTTACGCTATGGAAGGTTTTAAAGGCTCCGCCTCGCTTGAAGTGCCTTATAAAAATGCTTCTTTAGACTTAAAAATATTAGGCGCAAAAGATAATTTGCCCGCCGCAAAAGTAAACTGGACGCTTGAAGCCAAAGACGCTTTGGGCAAACCGGTTAACGCGCGCGCCGTTATTACCGCTTACGACAGTTCTTTAGATTACTATCAAAAGCATACGCTTTCTTTCCCAAGCGTTTACTCTAATAAAGATAGGTATATGCCGCAGGCGGAAAGTTCCTTAAATAACAACAATAATTATTATGCCCGCGAGATGGTTTATGACGCCTTTGAAATGGGCGGCGGATTTGGCGGAATAAGAAGCAGTGTGGCAAGAAGCAGCGGTATGATGAACAAGGCCACCCTTCCCGCCGCGCCGCAGGCTTTAGCAATGGAAGCAGACAAAGAGGCTGCTTTCCCCACCAATGCGGAAGAGCCGCAGGTTACAGTAAGGGAAAACTTTGCGGAAACCGCAGTCTGGCTGCCGCGCGTTAACATAACCGATGGCGTCGCGCCCATAGCCTTTACATTCCCGCAAAGGTTTACGCAATGGACAATGCTTGCCGCCGCGTTTACCAAAGATTTAAAGACGGGCCAAACCTCCTTTACCGCAACAACCAAGCAGGACCTTATGGTAAGGTTGGAAACACCCCGCTTTTTAAGAGAAGGCGACAGCTTTGAACTTAAAGCCATTATTACAAACAACTCAACAGCCGCGCTGCCCGTAGCTTTGGAACTTATTACAAAGCTGGACGAAGATGACGCTAAAGATTTACTGGGCATATTAAACACCACCGCAGAAATAAGGATTAACCCCGGCGAACAAAGCGTTGTAAGCTGGCCCATACGCGCGCCGCAGGGTTCCGGCATATTTAACTTTACGCTAATAGCAAAAGCGGCAGGCCTTAGCGACGGGGAAGTTAAATCCTTCCCGCTGCTGCCCGCAACGCAGCGCCTTAGCGAAAGCAAGACAATAGCGGTAAAGGACGGCGCAAATACCGTTTCTCTTGATAATCTTGCCAACCCAAATACCGAACTTAATGCCGTGCATTTAAGCATAGAGCCGTCCCTGCTTATGCCCGTGCTTAACGCTATGCCTTTGCTTACATACGATTCTTATCAAACTGTAACGGGCTTATTAAATTCCTATCTGCCTTTGGCTATTTTAAACGGGCTTTATAATAAATATCCCGATTTTAAAGCAGCCGCAGACGCTTTGCCCGCCCGCAAAACTTCCCTGCCCGCTTGGGATACCAATCAGGAAATGCTGATGACGGAACTTTCCTCATCGCCTTGGTACACTCTCTCAAAAGGCTATCAGCAGGACGCCAAAACCATAAATCTTTTTGACGCGGCCCTTGTGCAAAAACAACAACGCAAGGTAATAGCCAAACTTAAAGATTACCAGAATGAGGACGGCGGATTTGCCTGGATAAAAGGCGGCAAGAGCAGCCTTTATATAACGCTTTACTCTTTGGATATTATGGCGCAGGCGCGCGACTTTGGCGCGCAAATACCCGAAGCTATGGTTAAAAAAGCATTGGTTTACGCCATAAGCAACAGCAATATAAATGTGGTTTCTCCCTCGTACGATAATTTAACATACTCTTTATATACGGCTTATGTTCTTACCTCTTTCCCTGAAAGCTGGTATACCTTTGACGTAAAGAAACTGGTTAATACGGCTGACGAGTTTGGCTCTTATATGACGCCTATGGGCAAGGCTTACGCCGCGGTAGTATGCAAGCGCGTGGGGTATGACGACAGGGCAATGCTTTATATAGACAGGCTGTTTGACTCCGTCAAAACCTCCCCCGTTACGGGTATGTATTGGGCGCAGGAAGAACGCAGCTGGCAGTGGTATAACGACACCGTTACACAGCATGTTATGGCCATAAAAGCCTTAAATATTATCAACCCGCAGGACGCCCGCATTAAAGAACTTGTTAAATGGCTTATGCTCAACAGGAAAACGGACCAATGGACCAACAGCGAAGAAACCGCAAAAGCCGTTTACACCCTGCTGGACGTTATGGATAAAAACGCCGCGCTCAGCCAAACCAAAACCTTTAATATAAAGTGGAACGGGGAAGAGAGTATTTTGGAAGTAAAACCCTATGATACCTTTAACCCCAACTTTACCTTCAGCAGATACGAAAGCAATGCAACGCAGGACGGACTTAAAGCCGTTATAACCAAAACGGTAAACACAAAGGGCAGCAAGCAAAAAACTTCTTTGGACGATTTTGCCTCGCTCACCGCCGTGTTCACAAGCCTTTCCGCGCCAAAGCAATCGCCTGAGGGTATGCTTAATATCCGCAAGCAGCTGTTCCTTGTAAAGGATAAAAAAGCTGTTGCGCTGCCAGAAGGCGCGCAGATAAAAGTTGGCGACGAAATACAGGTACGCCTTACCATAAGTTGTAAGAATGCTTTCAGCTTTGTAAACATAGCGGACCCTAAGCCCGCCGCGTTTGAGGCCGATAATCTGCTTTCAGGCTGGCAGTATAACCTGCTTGGCAGATACGAAGAAGTCCGCGACAATGCCACTAACTTCTTTATGGACTGGCTGCCCAACGGCACTTATGAACTTAAATACACCTTACGCCCCACCACGCCTGGTACCTACAGCGTTGGCGCGGCGGTAATGCAAAGTATGTTTGCGCCGCAGTTTACGGCGCACAGTCAGGGCTTTTTTATAACGGTAAAATAGCTTTAGGACTTAAAGGGGGTTTGCCTTTGCGGCAGGCCCCTTTTTTATTTTAAGAGTTTTAGAAGTTCCCAAATTTAATATAATAAACTATATGACAACATTCTTTCTTTTGGCTGTAAGTTTTCTGCTTGGCGGTATACCGTCAGGTTACTTGATAACAAAGAGAATTAAAGGCGTAGATATACGCAATTACGGTTCAGGCAACCCCGGAGCCGCAAATGTTTACAGAACAGTAGGCAAATGGGCCGGTTGGGGCACGTTTTTCTGCGACGCGCTTAAAGGCGCGGCAGCCGTTGTGCTGGCGCAGTATTTAGCGTCGGGCCAAGAGTACCTTGCAATGCTTTGCGGCTTTGTAGCAATCTGCGGGCATATGTGGACGCCGTTTTTAAAGTTCCGCGGCGGCAAGGGCGTTGCAACCTCAGCGGGCGTTTTTGGTGCGCTGCTTCCCATACCTACAATAATAGGTTTTACGGTATTTGCCGTTATGGTTTGGATTACGGGCCGCATTTCCGCGGGCTCAATAGTGGCGGCGATAGTGCTGCCTATTTCCAGCTTTTTTGTAGGCGATTATCCCCTCGGCTTTTCCATACTCAGCTTGGTGATAGGTATTATTGTAGTTTATAAACATATCCCCAATATTAAGCGTATGCTTAATAAAAACGAACTTCGTTTTGAAGACGGTTCTAAAAAAAATGAAACTAAATAAAATAACTGTTCTGGGCGCAGGGGTTTGGGGAAGCGTTATCGCGCAGCATTGCGCTAAAAACGGCTTTAAAGTATGCGTTTGGGAATATTCCAAGGAACTCCTTGCCAATATAGAAGCCGCCAAAGGCGGACACCCCAATATACCTAATTTTACTTTTCACCCTAACATATCGCTTACGGGCGATACCGCCGCCGCCGTACAAGACGCCGAGATGCTTATTTTTGTTATCTCCTCCAAAGCCATTCGCGGCTTTTGCAGGCAGATAAAACCTATGCTTAACGGCAGGGTTATCCCCGTAATTTGCGCGTCTAAAGGTTTGGAAGATAAAACCTTTAAGACCATGTGCGAAATTATAGAAGAAGAATTACCGCATCTTGAAGGCAATGTCTTTGCTTTCAGCGGCCCCAGTTTCGCTTTGGAAGTGGCAAAAGGCATACCCACCAAGATTATTTTGGCGGGGCATAACGGCCTTATGCTGGGCGAACTTAAAAAACTTTTAAGCAATCCCCCCATAGTTTTGGAAACCTCTTTTGACAGACGCGGCGCGGAATACGGCGGCGCGATAAAAAACGTAGTGGCCATAGGCTGCGGCATACTTGACGGCATAGGCGACGGCGCAAACACCAAAGCCGCGCTGCTTACCAAAGCTATGCAGGAGATGAACTCCATTATGTTAAGCCAAAATTGCACGACGGAAGCCGTCTACGGCCTTTGCGGTCTGGGCGACGCCATACTTACGGGTATGTCGGCGATATCGCGCAACAGACGCCTGGGCGAAAAGCTCGGCGAAGGGCTTACGCTTGAAGAAGCAAAAAAACAGGTAGGTACTATTGCGGAAGGCGCAAACTCCGTCCAGAGCGTTTACGATTTGATACAGAAAAACAACCTTAACTGCCCCGTTATAACCGCTATTTGGCGCATAGTAATCTGCGGCGACAACCCCGGCGTACTTATAGAAGCCTTAGGCTTTAAATCCAATTAAACAATTAAGAAGGTTTTATGAATAAAGAAGATATTATACAAGAACTGTCAAAGCATCTTTTTGACAAAAAACAGGCAAAAATCGCCGTGGAAACTACAATAGATATTATGAAATCCGCTCTCCAGAAAGGCGATAAAGTGGTACTCTCAAATTTCGGCACGTTTAAGACAAAAGACAGCAAGCCCATAAGCCTTAAAAACCCTAAAACGGGTAAGGCAATCCCCGTACCGTCCAAAACGCGTATAAGATTTAAACCGTCAAAAAATATATTAGAATAGAAAAATGAACCTTGATGACTTGCAAAATAAAGATTATTTTACCATAGGCGAAGTATCCAAGATTTCGGGCGTGCCCGAATATACCATAAGATACTGGGAAAAGGCCTTTGCCCTCATCAAGCCTATCCGCAAGGAAAGTAAGCACCGCCGTTACACGCGCGCAGACGTTGACACAATACTCAAGATAAAAGATTTAATTTACAAACATAAAATGACGCTTGAGGGCGCAAAAAAACAATTAAGCCGTTTTATGTCCGTCGGCGCAAAGCCAAAAACAAAAGACGCTTTTTATACGGCAAGGGACGTTAAATTTTTAAAAGAAATTAAAGAAACCCTTTCACAAATCATAAAAGAATGATAAAATATAAGGGTGAGATGTAAAAGAAGTATTTGGACCTTCGACGTAAAAACAATTTTAAAGTAGTTGCGGTAAACGCAAATATTTTCGGGGAGTGGCTTAGTGGTATAGCGCTCGCTTGGGGTGCGAGAGGTCCCGGGTCCGATTCCCGGCTCCCCGACCATTTTTTATGGTAAATTGTTTTTACAGGTGTCCGTATAACGGGGCGTAGCGCAGCTGGTAGCGCGCACGGTTCGGGACCGTGAGGCCGTGGGTTCGAATCCCGCCGCCCCGATTTATTTAAGGTTGAAACCGCTATTGAGCGGTTTTTTTCATTTATAGGGGCGGAGGAAAGGAACTGCTTCCTTTTCGTCGGGATTTGAAGGGCGGAGCGATGTTTTTGTTTGACGAGGGCAACGAGGAAAGGCAAAAACCGCGAGCCCCGGCCCGTAGGAATTTGCCGTCAGGCAAATTACCGTAGGGGAAGACCGCCGCAAGAATAATAAAATCAATATCAAATACATTAATTTATCATATAAGATCTTCTTTTAAAAATATTCTTTCTTGATATAATTATATTAGGAGATATTACTATGGATACAACTACAATTATTGTTGCTCTTCTTGCGATCTTCGGCTCATGCATTACATATTATCTGGCACAAAAACAACAGATAGCCGCAGAACAAAGAAAGCTAAAACAAGATTATTATAGAAATTTTATAAAAGCACTTAGTGATGTCGCTCTTGATAACACAGACCCAAACGCACAGGCCCGCCTATCTGAAGGGTTCAATAGTCTAATTGTAGTTGGTTCGCCCTTAGTAGTGCAAAAATTAACAAAGTATCATAACTGCACTAGCAAAAGTAATCCAGCTCGTCGTGACTCTCAAACTTGGCTTAAAGAGCATGATGAATTATTAAAACAACTGGTTATAGCCATTCGTCAAGACATATATGAAAAAGAGAATAATATAGATGAGTTTTTAACCGATATTCATCTTGTCGGAAAACCATAGTACTCCAAATTAGTACTATTAAAATTTACCAGAATATGGAAATTTGCCAGCCGTGAATATCTATATTCCTTAAATAAACACTTCAAATACCCGTCAACAATTTGTTAATATATTTTTATGAGAACAACAAGAATATTAACAACCATTTCCTTTTTATTTTTATCCGCGCTCGCTTTAAACGCGCAAAGTTACAAAAGCGCGGACGACTTTAATAATACCTTTGAAATAAATGTCCACAGAGAGGGCGAAACCTCTATGGCAAAATGTCAGGCCGTGCGCCTTAACAAAACCTGGTTTATAACGGCCGCGCACTGCGTTAAACCCATTTGCGACAATGCCTGCACCATTGAAGCCCGCCTGATTATAAAAGACAGGTACGAGATGGATATTTCAGTTGAGCACACCTCCACCCGCCCCGCGGTATTTATACACGAGCGCACAACGCTTAACAAAAACGAAGCGGGTTACGATATAGCGATAATAAATTTTAAGCCCGAACAATCTAAATACCTCTATAAAGACAGAGCGGAGCAAATGCTTTTACCCAAAAACATTTTTGAAGACAAAGCCCGCTTATCCTCCCGCGAAGTATCCGAAGCCGTTGACGGAACAAATTTTCCTCCCGTGCTTGTGCTTAAGGCGGAAACGCCAAAACTGCTTAACAGGCAGCTTGCGGTAGCGTCAATCTGGGACGGAGGCAAAAGCGTTTTATCTTCCTCAGGCCTTGTTTTTTATTCCCCTAAGCAGCATTATATATATACAAACAACTTCGGCATAAGGCGGGGTATTTCAGGCTCGGGCGTGATGACAAATAAAGGCGAACTTGTGGGCATAGTTTCCTCCACGGCGGAAGTGGTAAGAAGCTGCACCACGGGCAATAACAGCGAGAGGAAAGAATACAGTTTCTCTTTTATGTCCACGTTTGACGAATATGTTTTAAACTTTTTAAAGCGCAATATGGGCAATGTAAATTATGATATATCGGGCGAAGATACTTTAAAAATTGTGCCCGAGGAATATAAAAGCATGGCCAATTCAATAGATGATATAGTAAGTTAAAAATATATTATGAAAAAACTTTTTCTTTCTTCCCTTTTCCTCTTTTCCATCTGCGCGGTTATGGCGCAGGGCGTAAGCTATATTACAATCACAAATGAAGAAAGTTATAAAAGTTCTTCCGATTTCAATAATACTTATGAGGTTAACTTAAACCAGCACGGGCTTAATACCATATCAAAATGTCAGGCGGTAAGGCTGGCTAAAGACTGGTTTATAACAGCCGCGCACTGCGTTGAACCCGTCTGCGACGTCGCTTGCAGTATGCAGGTAAGGCTTATAGTAAAACCGACTTACGAAATGGGGCTGACCACCACGCACACGCCCTCAAACCCAAAAGTATTTAAAAACCCAAAATCCAATGTTGCGGGCAAGAACGCCGCTTACGACTTGGCTTTGTTATATTTTCCCTCTTACGATTCTAAATTTGTCTACAAAGACCCTTCCCGCCGTATGATACTGCCAGAGAGCGTATTTTTAAAAAGATTACCCGATTATAATATGTATTACAGGGCGGAAAACGGCACCAATATCCCCGTCGTACTGGCAATTAACTCTAAGAATAATGTAATGATTAACAGAAGCCTCTCCGTAGCTTCAATCTGGGACGGTAAAACAGATGTTTTGCGAACGGCAAAACCCGTATTTTATTCCCCCAAACTGCACTATATATTTACGGAAAATTTCGGTATTATTAAAGGTATTTCAGGCTCGGGCGTGATGACAAACACGGGCGAATTGGTGGGCATAGTTTCCGCCATAGGCGACCTTACAAAAAGAAACAGCGTTACGGGAGAAGCCATTGTAACCCCCGTCGCTTTCTTTGCCGCTTTTGACGACTATGCGCTGGACTTTATCAAAAGTCTTATCGGCGGGTTTGAATATAAAATAGCTGATAAAAAATATCTTGCGGTAGTGCCTCAGGATTATAAAAATCTTACGCAAAGTATAGAAAACATCGGGCAGTAAACTACTCTTCCAACTTACTTAAAACAGCTTTGTAATTGCCGTGCGTGGCCATAATTTTTAAGGTAATGCCGCGCGCCGTGTCTTTGCGGGAGCAAACTAAAGTGCGAGCGTAAATAAATGGCAGCAGCTTAACTTTTGCCGTCGGCAGATTGACGGTATGCACCAGCCACTTATGCGCCACGGTTTCTTCTATCTTCAGCAGCAGTTCTTTTATGCCGTCGCCCGTGGCGGCGGAAATAAAAATACCCTCTTTAAACCTGTTTTTAAGCGCGTTAAGTTTTGGGCTGGGCAGGGCGTCGGATTTGTTAAAAACGTCAAGCAGCGGCGCGTTTTGGGCGTTTAAACCGTTAATTACGCTATGCACCGTTTCGCTATGCGTTTGCATATCTTCGCTTGAAGCGTCGGCAAGGTGCAAAATAATATCGGCAAATTTAGTTTCTTCCATAGTGGCGCGAAAAGCGCTTACAAGGCTGTGCGGCAATTTTTGAATAAAACCCACGGTATCTGTAAACAAAACGGTAATGCCGCTTGGCAGACGTACACGGCGCGTGGTAGGGTCCAGCGTGGCAAAAAGTTTGTCGTCCGCATAAGTGCTTTCTTCTTTAGTCAAAGCGTTAAGCAAAGTGCTTTTGCCCGCGTTGGTATAGCCCGCAATGGCTATTTGCGGTAAAGGGATTTCCCCGCGTTTGGCGCGGCGTACGGCGCGTTCTTTTTTAACGGCTTCTATTTGCGTTTCAAGGCGGGCTATTTTTTGGCGGATGCGGCGTTTATCGTATTCCAATTTACGCTCGCCGGGGCCGCGCATACCGATGCCGCCTTTCTGCTGCATCATACTCGCGCCCTTGCCCGTAAGACGGGGCAGAATATAATTAAGCTGGGCAAGTTCCACCTGCAATTCTCCCTCTTTGGTGCGGGCGCGCAGGGCGAAAATATCCAAGATAAGGCGCGTTCTGTCTATTATTTTACAGGGGATAAGTTCTTCCAAATTATTTTGCTGGGCGGGGGTAATTTCTTCGTTAAACACAACGCAGTCTATATTATTTTCTTTGACGTAAAGCGCAATTTCCTCCGCCTTGCCCTGCCCTATAAAATAAGCGGGATTAAAAGCCTGAACTTTAACAAAAAATATTTCTTCCACCTGCGCGCCCGCCGTGGAACACAGACGGACAAGCTCCTCAAGGGAAGTATCTTTTTGCCAGTCGCTTTTAAGTTTTACGCCTACAATTACCGCTCTTTCCATTCAAATATCCTTTGGGCAATTCCCGCCGCGTTAAAATCTTTGGCGGAGTTAATATCTATTCTCACTATATTTTTATAACGCCCGAACCATGTGCGCTGGCGTTTGGCGTATTGGCGGGTTAAAATTATTATTTTTTCTATGGCCTGCTCTTTGGTTATTTTGCCCTCGGAAAACTCCAAAGCTTCTCTGTAACCCAGGCTTTTAAGCCCGCAGCAATCAGGCGCGTAACCCAGTTTAACGGCAAGGCGGGCTTCTTTAACCATAGGTTCAAAAATAATATTTGTTCTTTCTACAATTCTCTCTTCCAATAATTCTTTGGCCCAGTTTATATAAAAAAAGCGTACTTTACGCGGGTCTATTTCCGCGCTGAACTTGCCCGTTTTTAAGGCGGAAGCAGGCCCGCCCGTAAGCATACAAATTTCCAAAGCGCGCATAACGCGCTGTATATTGCCCGCAGGTATTTGCGCGGCGCTTTGCGGGTCTTTTTCTTTAAGCATATTATGCAGATATTCTTTGCCGTGTTCTTGGGCAAGGGCTTTTAAATTTTTGCGGATTTCTTCGTCGGCCTGCGGCAATTTGTCCATACCCGTAAAATAACCCTGCAAATACATTCCCGTACCGCCCGCAAAAATTTGCTGTCTGTCTTGGGCTTGCGCAACAAATTCAGTTGCGGCTGCAATAAATTTTGACACGTCAAAACTTTCTTTAATATCCAAAAAATCCACAAGGCGGTAATTGACGCCTTCCGTCTTAAATTCCCCGTTTTGCCACACGCCCTTGGGCGCGGCCGTGCCTGCGCTGAGCAGTTTATAAACCTGACGGGAATCTGCAGATATTATATCCCCCCCGCACAGACGCGCCAAAGCAAGCGCAATATCCGTCTTTCCGCTTGCCGTAGGCCCTGCAATTACTATGGGGAGCTTTTCTGTGTTCATAATCTAAACCGTATTTTAAAAAACACCGCCGTTTAGGGCGGTGTTTTGATAAAGCCGCATAAAGCAGAGCGCTTAACGGAAAAGCGTAGGGTCTTTATGTATTTTATTGCAAACGCTGTAGCACTTGCAGCCCGCTACGCAGACTTCGGGCAATTTAAGTATTATTCTTGTGTCGCAATCGTTAAAATCTTCCGCCATGGCCTGAACTTTATCGGCAACAGCAGCGCTGATTTGCGTAAATTCTATACCGATGGTATAGACGGGCCCTTTCTGGCGCACCCAAGAGGTCTTAGCGTCAACGGAAAATTTGCCCACAAAAGGCAGTTCCATCTTAATCTGCATATTACCCGCTATGGGGGCTTTTAAGAAAGAAACTATTCTCATGCCTGAAGCGGATAAATCCGCCAGAACCGCGGGGACTTCGTGCTTAGCGCCTGTTTTTTCGTCGGTATAAACAAGGTCAATAGGTTCTACTATATTATTAATTACAGGCACTCTGGGGTGTCTGCGGCGTTCCTTAAAGTTATTGTCTTTCATCATAATTTCCCTCACGCAAGTAGAATGGTGTCTTTAGCTTCGGTAATCCTAAGCTCTGCTATTTCCCCTGCTTTATATTTTTTAGTCGTTCTAACCCAAAAATTATTTAAAGTGCGTCCGTTAAAAGGCGTTTCCATAAGAACGCTTTGCGTTGTGCCTAACTGCCGCGCATAAGCCTCTTTGGAATTTTGCTTAATCTTATTTAACAAAATATCAAGGCGTTTTTCCACCTCTTTATCATCAATGGTATTAAGCAGGCTGGCAGGTGTTCCCGCGCGGGGCGAAAATTTAAAACAATAGGCGGAAACAAACTGCGCCGCGTCGCACAGGGAAACTGTTTGCAAAAAGTCTTCTTCCGTCTCGGTAGGATAACCGACAATAATATCCGTGCTTATGCACACCCCTGCCTCTTTAAGCATTTGCACTTTTTCCAAAAACATTTCCCTGGTATAGCCGCGCTTCATATCGGCAAGCACTTTTGTGCTGCCGCTTTGCACGGGCAGGTGTATATGTTTTGCAATGGCGGGCGTTTGCGCAACGGTATCTGCAAATTCCCTGTCTATAAAAATGGGGTGCGGGCTTAGGTAGCGTATGCGCGCAACGCCGCTGACCTGCGCCGTAAGCTTTAGTAATTTAGAAAAGTTTATATCTTTATATCTGTAAGCGTTTACCGTCTGGCCCAGCAGCACAATTTCCTTTGCGCCGCCCGCTATTTTACGCTCAACATTTTTTAAAATTAAATCAGGTTCTATTGATGACGCTTCCCCGCGCACATAAGGCACAATGCAGTAAGAACATTTGCAGCTGCACCCGCGCATAATATTTACAAGAGCGACGGGGCTTTTTGTTTTGGCTTCGTCCGCGCTTTGCGGCGCGTTAAAGAAGGAGGAGGAATCAAGAATATCGGCAAAGCCATCAATATCTTTTGCGCCCGCGATAATATCTGTATAGGGGTATCTGCGTTTTAAGGAATTGCCCAAACGCTGCGCGGCGCAACCAGCAAAAATAATTATGCGGGAAGAATCCTGCGCTTTCCACTTGGCAAGACGCCCGAGGAAAGACAAGGCTTTATGTTCGGCGTGCTCCCTTATGGTGCAGGTATTTATAAGCACGATATCCGCCTCGTTTAGAGAGGCGCAGGAAGAGCATCCTCTGGCGGCCAGATGCAACATCATTTCAGCCGAGTCGGCGGTGTTCATCTGGCAGCCAAAAGTTTGAATGTAGACTTTTTTCAAATGTTAAACCTTAAAGCGTAACTTTAAATTTGCGTTTTGCGGTTTTAACTTCTTTACCGTCAACAAGGGCAATCGCCTCCGCAAAAAAGCTGCCTGTCTGGAAGTTCCACCAATCATACCACCAGTAGCCGTTTGCTCTTCTGCAATGCTGCCAAGGGCCGCCGTTTACGGAAACTTTAACCCATTCGCTGTTGCCGACAGTGCCGATTCTGAAGCAATAGTGTCCGCAGTAGACATTATCGTTATTTAACGGATAGTCTATGCAAACGCCTTTGACAGCGGCCGTTTTAGCCGTTGCCGTAGTTTTTGCCGTCGTTGTTTTAAGCGTGGTTGCACAATCCCCTTTGGTCGGCGTATCACAAGCTGAGGCGGAACTCTTTGCCGTCTTTGTAGTTGTTTTAGTGTTAGAAAGAGTTTTCTTCAGCGTGTCTTTAATTATTTTTTTCGTCTTTGCCATTACCATTTGTCTCCCCTTCCTCAAAACACCGTCTTAAAACATTGCGCTTATTTTTTTAAGTGAGTTCAAGACAGGCGTTTTTAAGTGTATTTTAATAACCCTGCGGCCTTTTTCTTCCAAGGCTTTAAAGTCCGCAAGAGCCTGAGCGTTAACTAAGTCTGCAAAGCTGTATGCCTGGGCGGGTATTTTTACGTCGGTCTGCGCATCGGCGGAGATAATTACAAAAATACCGTTGTTGCCGTCGCCCTTATGCAGCTGGCCCGTGGAGTGTAAGTATCTGGGGCCGTAGCCGAACAATACCGCGTGTTTGGTGCGGGTAAAAATTTCGTCCCTGAGGCAGGTAAAAACAGAATCAACTTCTTTAGAATTATGCATATAAGGCAGCACGGCGATATAATCATTGCCTTTTGCAAGCGCAAAAATATCGCTTGCCAGAGAGGTTAAATTAACCTTGCCCTTAAGATTGGCGGAAACCAAAAGTTCGGCGGAAGCTTCGGACGATTTTTTGCCAGCCGCTAAATCAACCAACAAACCTTTGGTAATTGTTTTGGCAAGCTGAACGTTAGGCTGGTCAAAGGGGTCAATTTCCATAATTGCGCCCGCGGCCGCCGTGGCAACTTCCCACAAAAGGAACTGCGCGCCTATCGTGTAAAGGTCGCACATTTCAACTTCAAAAACGGGGTGGGAACTTTCTTTAAGAGCGGAAGAAATTTCCTTAACGCGGTTATTTTCCGCACAGTTAAAAGAGATATGAACAAAAATTCTGTCATTTTTATAAGCGAAGTTTTTGTAAAGCCCTTCGCCCGCAACAGGCACCACGCCTTTTCCTTCTTTACCCGTGGATTCCGCCACAAGCTGCTCTACCCACAAGCCGAAAGTATCAATATCTTTAGGCATAAGAAGAGTAAGTTTATCTTTACCCTCGGCGTAAGCCGCGCCTATTAAAGCGCCCAGTTCAAAAGCGGCTTTGTTTGTACCAGCTTTAAAAGCGTCGCCCTGTTTTTTTGCTTCTTCAATAAGGCGTTTAGCGTCAAGCCCGCAAAGAGCGGCGGGAACAACGCCGAATAAAGACAGGGCGGAAAATCTGCCGCCGATATCGGCTTTATTTATAAAAATCTTTCTGAATTTATGTTCTTTGGCTAAAGTTTCAAGGCCTGTACCTGGGTCGGTAATGGCTATAAAATTGTGTCCTGGGTTTTGGCTTACTTTGCTTACTTCCTCGTAAAAATAAGCAAACTGGGAAGCGGGTTCAACCGTGCCGCCCGATTTGCTGGCGAAAATAAAAATTGTTTTTGCGGGGTCAATCTGCGCGCGGACGGAGGCAACCCAGTCCGGGTTGGTGCTGTCCAAAACCAAAAGTTCGGGCCAGCCTTCCTGCTTGCCAAAGAGAACTCTTAATACTTCAGGCGCAAGACTGCTGCCGCCCATACCCATCAAAACGATATGATTGTAATCTTTTTTGGCTTCCGCGGCAAAGGCCGTAACTTCGGGCAGGGCTTTAAGAGTCCAGTCGTAAACTTCCGTCCAGCCTAAGGAGTTATTTATAATTTTTGTATGTTCTTCTTCCGTTTTCCAAAGCGTCGCATCGTGAGAATAAAGACGTGATGTAAAATTTAAAGCGTTAAGCTTTTCCGCCCCTTTTTTAATAAGTTCCTGCGCTGTTTTATTATAAGTAACTCTCATATTTTATAACCTCTTAAGTTTTTTACCGTTAAACGGTTTATTTAAAATTTTCTTCTTCTATACTCAAAACTTTATTTAAGCGTCTTACGTGGCGCGCTTCCCCGCTTTGGAAAGACGCGTTTAAAAACGCCGCGGCAAGCTTTGGCGCGGTTTCCGCCACTACTCTGCCGCCAAGGCAAAGAACGTTCATATTATCGTGTTCCACACCCTGCGCCGCGCTGTATAAATCGTGCGCCACACAGGCTCTTATGCCTTTAAATTTATTGGCGGCTATGCAAGCGCCTATGCCGCTGCCGCAGATAATTATGCCGCGGGCGGCTTCTCCCTTTTTAACGGCCCAAGCTACTTTTGCCGCAAAGTCGGGGTAATCTACGCTTTGCTCGCTGTTTGTACCCATATCAAGCACTTCGTGGCCTAAGTTTTTAACTTGTTCTATAACCGCTTCTTTAACGGGGAAACCCGCATGGTCGCAGCCTATGGCAACTTTCATTTAAATCTCCTTTTCCACCAACTCGCAAAGGGTATGGCCTATAAAAATGTGGCATTCCTGTATACGCGGGGTATTGTTGCTTTTTACGATGATGGGCAAATCCACTATATCTTTAATGGTTCCGCCGCTCTTGCCCAAAAACGCGGCCGTATAGCAGCCCGCCTGTTTGGCGACTTCCAAAGCTTTGTAAACATTCGCGCTGTTGCCCGACGTGGAAATGCCTATAACGACATCGCCCGTTTTTGCAAAGCCTTCCACCTGACGGGAAAAGGTTACATCGTAGCCGTAATCATTGCCGACGGCGGTTAAGGTTGAGGTATTGGTATTTAAAGCCAAAGCAGGGTAGGACCTTCTTTCTTTTTTGTATCTTCCCACAAATTCCGCCGCTATATGCTGCGCGTCGCCCGCGCTGCCGCCGTTGCCCATAAGGATAACTTTGCCGCCGGCCTTAAAACATTTTACAATTTCCTTAGCCAAAAGGTCCACCTGCGGCCCCAAATTGTCGCCGACATAAGTTACAACTTCTATAAGTTCCTGCGCTTCCTGTTTAGTGAACATAAATTAAATCTCCTCTATTGACTTTTTAAGTACCCAGCCTTTGGCCTGTTCGGAAGGTATTTCTATCTCCGCCCAAATGCCTTTACTGTCGCTGAGCGTTACAAGGTGGGCGCGCGGCACGCTTAAACTTACGGGGAAGTTTTCCCCCGGGCCGCTTCTCACCTCGGCTCTGGAAACTACCACCACCGCCAAGGGACTGCTGTCCCCCGTCAGGCGGGCCGTATACCAGATACTGCAAAGCGCAAGCAAAATACCGCTTGCGGCAACTGCTTTTTTACAAAAACTTTTTTTACAACCAAACATTACTCCCGCAAAACAAACAGCAAATATCCAGCCCAAAAACCACATTGTACCGCGAAGTTCGCGCGCGGAAAGCAGATAGAAAGCGTCAAAAGCGGCCTGCGGCATACCGTCGGGCAAAAGCTTCTGTCCCGTACTGTTTAAAGCAAAGGCAAGGTTGCGCTTTATATCTTTATCTCTTGGCAAAAGCCTGAAGGCGCGGTAGTAGTTTACTATAGCTTTATCGGGGTCGCCCGATTTAAAATAACTGTTTGCCAAATTATAGTAAAGATACGGGGAAGGCAAAGTGTTTGCAAGCAGTTCCTTCTCGTAAGCCTGCGCGGCGCCAAGGTAATTGCCCCTGTTGTATAATTCCCCCGCGCTTATATTTTGTTCCGTTTTTATGGCGGCGGCAGGTTCTTCCTGCGCGGCGGCGGGAGAATCCGCAATAGTCTGCCCCTGCGCGGGCGCGGCGGGTGAATCTAAAAGCTGGGCCAAAGCCGGCGGCGGCAATATCTGCCTTTCCGCCTGCTGGCGGTTTATGGTTTGCGCCGACTGCGGGTCAAGCGCGGCGGCGGTTGGCGCCTCAGGCTGCAAGGCTGCGTGTTCTTCCTCCAAAGTTTGCGCATTAAGCGCAAGAGGAAAAACCAAAACGGCTAAAAGCGGCAGGAGCAGTTTCTTCATTTTATCTCCTTTTCAAGTTCTTTTATAAGTTCCAAAGTTCTCTCGGCGGCTTCGCTTACGGCTATGCTGTTGGTAAGCATGGCGGCGGGAGCGTATTTAAGCATTTCAAACTCTCCCCACAGCTTGGCCAAAGCCTGGCTGTTAAGCGCGTTAATTTTAAGATTATCCGCAACGTCTGAAATTGTCATAATGCCTATCGGCCCGCCTTTTTTGGCTTCAAGATAGTCGGTTAATGCGGCGGAAACTTCGCCCAGAGTTTTGGCCTGCGCCAAAGCTTTTTTGGCATTTTTGAAAGCTTTCTTTTTGGCAAGCAGAGGCAGTTCTTTTACACCGAAAAGATGCTTTACAATACCCGCTAAAATCAGCACAAAAATTAAATAGTTAAAAGTGCCAAGACCGTCAAAGAAACCTGTAAACAAAGTAAAAATACCCGTTTTTCCGCTCTTTATATAGCTGATGTCGGCGTTAAGTTTTTCCACTCTGGCCGAAGCGGGCAAAGTATCGCTGGAAAAAGAAACGCTTGTGCCTTTAGGCGCGGCGGAAGAGGGCGTTACGTCCAAAAGTATCGGCGGCGCGCTGACGGTTTTGTAAGAAGCGGTTGCGGTGTCAAAATAAGTAAAGTAAGTTTTTGGTATTTCAAATGTTCCCGATACGCGCGGCACAATAACCGTTTTGCAGGTTTTAATGCCGCCCACCAAAGTGCCGTTTAATTTTGTGGACGATGACGAAGTGGTGTCATATACCCTAAAGTTTGCCCCCATATCGGGTGCGGGAATATCGGCTATGGCGCGCATATTGCCGTTGCCTCTTACCGTAACGGTAATGGTAACGGGTTCGCCCGCCTGCGGCTTAGTATTATCCGCCTCCGCCGTTATAAAATAATCCGTGCCGACTGCGCCGTAAAAAGTTTTTGGGCGGTTATCTTTGGGCAAAGCCTCAATTTGTATATAAACGGGTTCGCTTTTTACAGACTTTGATGAAGCCCCCGCCGCCGCATTAAAGAACAAATCAAAAGTATCCATATCCGCGCCTTCCACAATGCTGTACTGCACGGTGGCAGGGCCGACTATAGCTTTACCCGGTAAAATGCCGAACAGGGCCGTAACAAATTCCGTATAGATATACTGCTTGCCGTCTATGGTTTGGGAATCCTGATTTGTTTTTATTTCTTCGGGAACAAGGGCTTGCATTTTAGGCCTGTCATACTGAGGATTGCCAAGCGTGCTTTGCGCCTGATAGAAACGTATTTTTAAAAGTATCTGCTCGTTAAGATATGCCTTTGTTTTATCGGCGGAGGCCGTCATAAAAAAATCAGGCATTTTGGAGGAGGTTTTAACGGCGGGGTCTGTCTGCGCGGGTGCGGAGGTTCTGGCGTCTTTCGCGCCGCCCGCTTTTTGCGCGGAACTGTCTTTACGGTAAACTTCAACTTCTATCGGGTCCGTATTATATTGCTGCCCGCCTACTTTAATGGTAAAAGAACCTATTGTGGACTTGCCCGCAAAACGCGGCGATAAAATATAGTTAAACTTTTGCAAAGTATTAACTTTACCGTTAATCATTGTTATATTTCTGCTTTGGCCTGATGAGTAAATATTAAAATTGGGCAGGGAAGGCATTTGCGGCGCGTCAATATCGGTTACGGGCGCGTTTACGGTTATGGTAAGGTTTATATCTTCGCTAACGTCGGCAAGCGGCTTATCCACGGAAGCGCGTATTGTTACCTGACTGAAAACTGTTGCGGCGCATAAAGCAAAAGCAAAAGTGAGAGATATCCTTTTAAGCATTATCATTACCAATCCTTATCCACGGTTTCCTGCCGGGGCTTTGCGGCGGGGGGCAGCACATTATTGCCCTGCTCTTTAAGCATTTGAAGAACGCTGTCGGCTTCTTCTTTAGAAATATTATTTTGCCCTTTATCCTGCTTTTCCTGCTGGTTGTCACTCTTATTATTTTTATTATTCTGCTTATCCTGATTGTTCTGATTGTTATTGTCTTTATTGTTTTGGTTATTTTGATTGTCTTTGTCTTTTTGCTGCTCCTGCAAGGTAAGCTGTAAATTATGCAGGGCTTCTTCGTCCTTCAAATTCATCAGATAGGCGGAACGGTATAAAGCGGCGGCTTTGGTTTTGTCCGTATTGTAATAAGCATTGCCCGCGTTAAAATATGCGTTTTGCTTAAGGGCGGGGTCCTGCTCGGCGGCATCAAGATAAGCCTTTGCGGCATTATTATAATCTTTAAGCCTGTACAGCGCCGCGCCCGAGTTATATTGCCCGTAAGCTGGGCTGCCCTTATGGGCGGCCTGCTGGTAAAGGTCAAAAGCTATGCCGTATTTTTGATTATTATAAGCGCTGTTTCCGCTGCGCAAAAGGCCCGAACCCGAAGCGAAAGCCGCGCGGGAGAGAACCAGCAGAGCGAAAAATAAAACAAGTTTGGTACGCATATTTCTTATTCTACATTTCTTAGAGGAATAAGTATAGAGGATAAAACAAGTAAAATGCCTATAAAAAGCGGTATTTGGTAGCGGTTTTTGTAAACAATGCCGCTTGAAACCTTGGAAGTACTCTTATCTAAGGCGGAAAGCTGGACTGTAATTTCCTCCGCGGTTTGCTGCGCGGTGGTATATTTTATATAAACGCCGCCCGTGGCCGAAGCTAAAGACATCAGGGATTGCTCGTCAAGTTTGGTAAGTACGGTTTTGCCTTCTTTATCTTTTTTATAGCTTCTGCCCGAAGGAGTGTTAACGGGGATAAGTTCCCCGTCTTTACTGCCTATACCTACGGCAATAATTTTAATATCGTTTGAGCGCGCTTCTTTTACCGCGCTTTCTATATCCTGCGGTTTGTGGTCCTCCCCGTCGGTAACAAGTATAAGCGCTTTTTTACCCGGGTACGGGGATAGCATTTGGGAAGCCAGCCTTACCGCCGCCGCAAGGGAAGTGCCTTGCACGGGAAGAGAGTTAAAATTTAGCGCGCCCAATAAACTTTGCAGGGCGGAAATATCTGTGGTAACAGGGCATTGCAAAAACGCTCTGGAAGTAAAAGCGACTATACCCATTCTCTGGTTTGTCATATCTGCGGTAAGCATAGAAAGCATTGTTTTTGCGCCCGAAAGCCTGTTTGGTTTTATATCGCGCGCAGCCATAGAGGCGGAAACGTCAACAGCCAAAACGGTTTGGGAATAGCTTATATCAGCCTCCACTTTTTGCCTGCCCCACTGCGGGCCCGCAAGAGCGATAAACAAAAATAAAAGGCCGACTAAAAATAATATGTCGCTTAAGCGTCTGCGGCGGGCAAGTTCCTGCGGGATAAGCGTTTTATAGTTGGCGGCGGAAAACAGTTTTTTTACAATATATTCTTTACGCTTAACGCCGTAAAACCACAAAGCCCCAACCGCAAGCGCGCTTATGGCAAGGTAAATAAATATTTTTATATTTGCGAAAAGTTCCATATTAAGGTATTTTTATAAAGATAAATTTTTCCGTTATAAAAGCAAGCAGTAAAAGTATTAAAGCCGCGCTTAACAGGCCCGCGTAATTATCTTTATAGTTAACCTCCGTTTTTTGCTCAAAATCTGTTTTTTCAAGCATATTTATTTTTGCATAAATTCCCGCCAGCTCGGCATTGTTTTTGGCGCGGAAGAATTCCCCGCCCGTAGTTACAGCAACTTCCTTAAGCAAACCTTCGCCCACATTGGCATTATTGGGCATATTAACATAAGTGGTGCCGAAAAAGCTTTCCACGGGCATTTGCACATCGCCCTCGCCCGCTATGGCTATGGTATAAACTTTAATACCGTAACCCGCCGCGGCTTTTGCGGCGGCAACTGGGTCCACCGTGCCGCTGTTGGATTCGCCGTCGGTAATCAAAATTATAATTTTACTTTTTGTGGGACTATCTTTAAGGTGCGCGGCGGAAACCGCAATAGCGTCGCCTATGGCGGTGCCGCCGCTGCCGCCGAGCATATTTATATTTATGGTATCAACAAAGGAATGCAGCGCGGTATAGTCCAGCGTAAGCGGGCATTGCAGCATTGCTATCTGGGCGAAAACAACTATGCCTATTCTGTCGCTTTCCCTTTTATCTATAAAATCCTGCGCGGTCATTTTTGCGGCCGCCATTCTGTTGGGGTCAAAGTCCGCCGCTTCCATACTGCCGGAGGTATCAATAGTCATCATAATATCTATGCCTTTGGCGGGAGGAATAATACTTTTACCCGTCAGGCGCGGGCGGGCAAGCGCGACAACGCAAAGCGCAAGCGCGGCGGCGCAGAATAAGAAAGAAAGCCATTTTACAAGCAGGCCCGTAATGCCCGTTTTTAACTTAAATCCCTTTGCAAAAGGATATTTTACCGACGGGGAATAATATTTTTTAAACGCGCCAGCCGCAGCCAGCAAAAGGAAAAGAGGTATTAAAAGATATAAAATGCGCGGATTGGCAAAATTCATTGCTTTAATTAAAAAGGAAATAAACAAAGCCAGCGCGGCGGCTATAACTGCGCCGAGCGCGGCAAAAATAACATACTTTGTAAATTCCTCTTTATTTATATCAACAGTAATTTTTTTCATAACAAATTTCTCTTAAGGCAAAGTTCTGTGCGTAACGGTTTCCGCTTCTTCCTGCTTGCGTAAAGGATTATCCTGCGGCTGCTTAAAAACAGGCGCGGGATTAAAACAAGCTTCTATCATCTGCCCGTATTTAATACCCTGTTTTTCCAAAGCTGATTTTACTTTTAAATCTATCGGACGGGCGGGCTGGCGGCTTACCAAAAACAGCTCCTTCATCTCCTGCGGAGTTCCCTCTTTTTTATCTTCTTTTTTATCTTCACCCGTCGCGGCGGCTTTCGGCTGTTCTTCTTTTTTCTCCGCCGCAGGAGCCTCGGCTACCGCGTGCAAGACGGAAGATAAATCCTTAATGCTCTGCTCTCTTTCCATAAGTCTTTGGGCAAATTCTTTTTCGCTCCGTATTATTTCTATCCCCGGCCCGACTTTTGCATTTTGCTCGCCGTCGCCGTCCGACAAATCAAAAATCTTTATATTGGTTTTCAATACGTCCTCGGAACTGGGCTGCAACAGCGCAGGCTGTTTGGTTTCTATTATTATATCGCGCAGGTTTTTTATATGTTCGTCGCGGTCGGCGTCGGCGGGTATTACCTTTGCAAACTTCACATAATCCGCTTCTTTTAAAAACAGGTTAACGGGTTCCGTATCCGTTTTAAATTCTTTACAGCGTTTAAGAGTCTTTATCAAATCCCTGCTGGTAAGGCGGTGGGCCTCAACTGCAAATCTTGCGGATAAATAATCCCTTAAAATATCCGTAAGACGAATATAGAAAAGTTTATAATTACGCGCCTCCCACAGGCCTTCCATAAGTAAATTATCTATCTGCTCCAAAGCTATTATATGCAAAGGGCGGTTATCTGCCGTATAGGGCGTGATATGCCCCGAGGGAATAACGGCCTTTTTAAGTTTATACCATCTCCACGCCGCAAAAGACGCCGCCGCAAGAGCAAGAGCCAAAGCAATATACCACGGATTAAACGGGCGGAACGGCGGGCGTATATCGGCAAGCCCCTGCTTTTTTACCTTTGCGTTTACGGGTTTGGTTTCTATGCGGAAAGTGTCGGAATAATATTTATTGCCCTGCGCATCAAACCAAGCCGTCTGAGGGAATTGCAAAACGCCCAGGTTAAACGGGATTACCGTAAGCGCGATTTTGCGCGGGTTTATCTGGTTTCTTGTTATTTTAATAATTTCAAAATCTTTACGGTCAAAATTTGCCAAGTCCAATTTGGCTTCCTGCGGCAATTCCACCTGCACCTCAAACTGGCGTCCGAATATGGCGGTTTTAGGTTTGCCCGCCACGATAACGGGAAGGTCTTTATTTATCTTAGGAGCGGCTGATTCAGCCGCCTGCGCGACAGAAGTTTTTTGCGCGGCGGCTTGCTGCGCCACGGCATTATCGGGCGCGGCCGTCTGCTGCGCGCTTGTGTTTAAAGCCGCAAAAGGCAGTGCAAGCAAAATAAATAAAAATATCTTTTTTGTCATCTTTTAAGTTTGCGCGCTCTTTGTTTAAAAAATTTAACAACGGGGTCCGTAATATTCTCCGCCGAGTTTATGGTTATATACTGCACGCCCGCGGAGGTAAAAAGCTTTTGCGCTTTTTCCGCATTTTCTTTATAAGCGCGGTTTATTTGCGCTTTAAGCGCGGATTTAAGACCGACTACCAAACTTTCCCCGCCGCCGTCTTCCAGTCCTTCAAAGGAAATAAACGCAGGCAGAGAAGGCAAAGAAAGTTCCGCCTTATCCTGCACCACTACGGGGACAAGGTCAAACTTACGGGTGGCAAGTTTGAAAGATTTTTCGTAATTTTCCGCCATAAAGTCGGAAATTAAAAGCAAAATACCCTTTCTCTTTATAACTCTGTTTAAGGTATCAAGGCAAAGGGAAATATCCGTGCCTTTACTATTTGGATTAAAGGCCAAAAGCTCCCTTATAACGCGCAGAACATGGCGTTTGCCTTTGCGCGGAGGGATATAAAGTTCTATCTTGTCGGAAAATAAAAGCAGCCCTACTTTATCGTTATTTTTTATGGCGGAGAAAGCAAACAGCGCGCCAAGTTCCGCAACTGCTTCGCTTTTTAAACGGCCCGTGGAGCCGAAAAATTGCGAGGCGGAAACATCGCACGCTATAATAACGCTTAGTTCGCGCTCTTCGTTAAACTTTTTTACAAAGGTTGCGCCGCTGCGGGCAGATACGTTCCAGTCTATACTGCGCACATCGTCGCCGGGGATATACTGGCGGACCTCGGCAAATTCTATGCCCTGGCCTTTAAAGACGCTAAGGTACTGTCCGGCAAATGTTTCGCTTACAAGTTTGCCGGTTTCAATCTCTATCCGACGAACGCGTTTTAAAATCTCTGCCGCTTGCATTATGGCACTTCTACCGTAGCGAATATCTTTTTAATGATATCTTCCGTTGTAATATTTTCGGCCTCGGCTTCGTAAGTAAGCAGTATGCGGTGGCGCAATACATCGGGGCCTAATTCTTTTATATCTTCGGGCGTTACATATCCCCTGCCGTTTAAAAAGGCAAAAGCCTTGGCGGCCTGCGTCAGGTAAATTGACGCTCTGGGGCTTGCGCCGTAAAGAATATAAGAGGAAATCTCTTCCAGTTTATAAGCTTTCGGGTCTCTGGTGGCAAAAACAAGGTCAACAATATAATTTTTAACCTTTTCGTCTACATAAATACCGTCCGCCACGGCCCTTGCTTTAAGTATAGCCTCGGTAGTTATCTTGGAACTTACCGCGGGCTTTTGGGAGAGCGACATACGCTCTAAAATAGTTTTTTCTTCTTCTTTGGAAGGATAGCTTACCTTTATCTTAAGCATAAACCTGTCCACCTGCGCTTCCGGCAGGGGATAAGTTCCTTCCTGCTCCACGGGGTTTTGCGTGGCTAAAACCATAAACGGAACGGGAAGAGGATAGGTTTCGTCGCCTATCGTTACCTGACGTTCCTGCATAGCTTCCAGCAGCGCGCTTTGCACCTTGGCGGGAGAACGGTTAATTTCGTCGGCCAAAACAAGGTTGGCAAACACGGGCCCTTTGCGCGGGGCAAAAGAGCCTTCTTTAGGGTTAAAAATAAGCGTACCCGTAATATCTGCGGGCAAAAGGTCGGGCGTAAATTGTATGCGCTGGAAAGACGCGCTTAAAGCGTCGGCAAGCGTTTTAACCGTTAAGGTTTTTGCCAAACCGGGAACGCCCTCTATAAGCACATGACCGTCGGCAATAAGGGCCACCAACATCTTTTCAACCAAATCTTCCTGCCCTACTATAACTTTTGATATTTCGTGCTTCAAGCCCTGCAAGAATAAACTTTCTTCCTGAACTTTCTTATTTATTTCGCTGATGTCCATTTTAACGCTCCGTTACAAAAATTTAAGTTCCCATCGGGGCAGATATGGCATCTTCTATCTGCTGCGTGGGCAAAGTCCTCTTTGCTGGTGCAGCGGCATTGTTCTCCGTAGGGGAATTATACCAAGGCTGCTGCGAAATTTCGTCATTAATCAGCTTAGCCTCCGCAGCTACGGCGGGGCTGGGGTCTTTCATCGCTTCGGCAATTATAGGGGCGACTTCAAAAGATTTAAAATCAGCTATTTTGTGCAAAAGCACCTTTCTGGAAAATACGCCCCTGTCAAAAAAGCTCTTTAAGATATCAAGCGTTTGCTTATCTCTGTACTGCAAGAGCAGATTAAGTATTTTTGCCTTTTCTTCGGGCAGAGTAAAAGCGTTAAGGTATCTGTTAATAAGCAGGGCGGAATCATCGGAACCGTTGGCATAAGCCATTTCCACATAAGCGTAACAGGCGGAGGCGTCATAAGAATCAAAAATAGTTTTTTCAATAGTTCTGATGCTTTCGGAACTGCCTTTTAAGCCGCCCGCGCGGGAGGGTTCTTTATCAGGCAAACCGGGTTTTGCCGCCGTCTTGGCAGCAGAATTATTACCGCCCATAAAGAATTGGGAATTAACCCCTATCTGGCCTTTGATAACATTAAGGAATCCGTTATTATAAAGATAATAGCCGCCGCCTAAAAGAAGTAAAACCACTATTAATTGTTTCATAAGCGAGCAATCCTCCGTTTTTTATATTATAGATTTTTTTACCGCATATTCATAAAGAGCGGCAACACATAAAAGTATACCTTTTAAGCCCGTAAAATGCCAAGTATTTAAAGGCGTATTTTTGCATAGCAAAGCATTAAACGGCTAAATTTTATATGATAATAAACAGCCCGCTTTCCCGTTTGCCCGAAAAATATCAGTTTTACGGAGATTTATTTATGAGGATTCACGACGATGTGCAATTAGATTACTGTGATGTTTTGCTGCGCCCCAAACGTTCCGCTTTGGCTTCCCGCGCGCAGGTTGAGGTAGAAAGAGAATATACCTTTAAATGGTGCCCTTCAACCATAAAAGCTACAGGCATCGTTTCCGCCAATATGGCGACGACAGGCACATTTGAAATCGCCAAAGAGATGCAAAAACACAAACTTTTTACCGCTTTGCATAAGCATTACACCATTAAAGAGATTACCGACTTTCTTAAAACCAACAAAAAAGAGTTTAAGAATAATGACCTTATTTTTATAAGTTCGGGCGTTTCTGACGAAGATTTTAAAAAGCTTAAGACCATAATGGACACTAAGCTGGTAAACAATATCTGTATAGACGTCGCCAACGGTTATTCCCCCTATCTCGTAAACTATATAAACAAAGTTCGCGCGGCCTACCCAAAGGCTTTAATTATGGCGGGCAATGTTGTAACGGGGGATATGACCGAAGACCTTATATTAAACGGCGTTGATATTGTTAAAGTAGGCATAGGCCCCGGCTCTGTATGCACAACCCGCAAATTAACAGGCGTGGGCAGACCCCAGTTTTCAACCGTAATAGAGTGCGCGGACGCTGCGCACGGCGTTGGCGGTATGATTTGCGCCGACGGCGGCTGCACCGTACCAGGTGATATTTGCAAAAGCTTATGCGCCGGCGCGGATTTTGTTATGCTGGGCGGTATGCTTGCGGGACATAATGAAAGCGGCGGGGAACTTATAACAAAAACCTTTCAAACCAATCAGGTTGAGGCCGAAGGCGATGACAGCTTTTCCTGCTTGCTTGAGCAAAAAATGTTTAAGAAATTTTACGGTATGAGTTCAGAATACGCGCAGGATATGTTTTACGGTGGTATGAAAAAGTACCGCGCCAGCGAAGGCAAAGTGGTGGAAATACCCTTCCGCGGCGATATAGAAAATACTTTGCTTGCCATACTTGGCGGTATAAGAAGCGCAATGACTTATATAGGCGCAAAACGCATTAAGGATATGCCCAAATGCGCCACTTTCTACCGCGTTAACAGGCAGCTTAATAATATCTTCGGGCAGGAATAAAGCCCGCAGCGTTTTAAAACAAAAAATCTCCCGCTTTTTAAAAAACAAGCGGGAGATTTTTATTTGCCGATAAATCTATATGCTCAGCTCTTTTACAATACCGTCATCAAGCATCATCTGGCAAAACTTCTGCCCGAAGGGATGCTCGCCCGAGTTCCAATTGCCGCAGCGTTTAACCGTCGGGGATTCAAAGTTAACATCTGCTTCCAGATAATACTTTGTTTCCTGCATTGCAATCATATCACAGGAACTGGGAGTATTCCTGCCGCTTAAACGAAACGCGTTAAGTCTGCAAGTTCCCCACCACGGGTTGCAGTCTACCGCATACATAAAATATTTGGAGCAAAGGTAATTGCCGTTTGCGCTGCGGACATATCCGCCCTCTAAAGAAATATTAAGAGAATCAAACACGGACTGCCCGCCGCGGCGGCTACTGTAAACATTCTGCCCCAAAACCAAATATTGCTCCCTTAAGCCTGTTTCCAACTGCGCGAAAGTAATAAAAGCTTCGCTTGCGTGGGCCTTTTCAATGGCAAGTTCATATTTAGGGAAGGCAATAACGGTAAGTATGCCTATTATCAAAACCACTACAAGAAGCTCCAGCAAAGTAAATCCTTTTTTATTCATAATATCCCCTAATGTCTTAATGAAAAAGCCTAAACCGATATAAACAGGCACCGCACAAAAATGCGGACTGGAAACCAAAAAAGATACGACAGTTGCGTATTTACTCGGGCCTTACAAGGCCTTCTTCCAGCAGAGTAGCGCAAAACTTCTCGCCGAATTCGTGCTCCCCTGTAGACCAGTTTGTGCAGTATCTTTTGGGCGGATTGGAAAAACTTATATCGGAATTAATTATATATTTAACATTGTGGAAGGCCGCAAATTCGCACTTTCTATTGCCGCTGCCGCCGATACGGTTTGCGCTTACCCTGCACATATCCCACCACTTATTGCAGTCAATGGAAAATTGAAAGAACTTGGTACACCATTGTTTTTGGTCGGGGCTGGTTTCCAAGGCGGGAACGGAAACGTCTAACTGATTAAAAACAACATCCCCGTAAACGCGCTGGGCCAGATAGTCTCTGCCGTTTGCCAAAAACTGCGCTTGCACGGACATTTCCAAAGCGGCAAGAACGTTAAATGCCTCTTTGGAGCGGCTCTTTTCTATTACTAATTCGTATTTAGGCCAGGCTATGGCAACCAGAATGGATATTATCAAAACAACAACCAGCATTTCTATTAATGTAAAACCCTTTTTTAAAAACATTGTAATCCCCTTGAAAAAATAAAAGTTACTTATATTATACTCCTGATTACGCAAATAGCCAAGTAAAACTTTATTGTCCGGCCATGTAGCCTATAATACATCTGCCGTTATTTACATAATCGTATGGAGCGCCGTTGCAAAGGGAATCACACACCTTTTGTGCAATATCGTCCTGCGACGGGCCGCAGCTTATAGTGCCGACTCTGAAACCGCCGCCATAAGTTCTGGGTTCCAGACCGACGAAGATAGAATAAGAATATCTGCCCTGCGAGGTAACGGGGAATTTAACTTCCACTTCGCCGTGGGCATTCTTAGGATAAACGCCAAGATTTTTTGTAGTGCTGGGATAACCCGGGAAGGTTATATCCAACTGATTAATATCTGTGGCGTAAGCATTATTTGTAAGGTAGAAAGCAAACTGCGCTCTTGCTATATTGGTAGCAAGCTGAAGTCTTTCCGTGGCTCTGGTCTTTTCAACCGCCAAGTGGTATTTGGGCAAAGCTATCGCCGCCAATACCGCAATGATAAGAATAACAACTAATAATTCTATTAGTGTAAAACCCTTTTTCCAAAACATGTCCCCTTACCCCCTAAACTACTTTATTTGCTTAAGAACAACATCCTTGTTTGATTTATTCAAAATTTTATAAGGCATAACGTCTTGCCTTGAAGACGTTCCTATAATATTAACCCTGTAATAAACATCAATGCTTTTAGGCTCTTCAATAATCTGGTCTATTTCAAAAAATCCGCTGGAAAGTTTACTGTCTGATTCCAAAAGCAAAAGCATTTCTTTGCCAAAATTAACTTTGGCATTATAAGGCCCTGCGTTCTGCTTTTTAAAAGAGTCGTACTCACCCTGATTCTTTATAAGGTGATATTTTACGGGCGCTTTAATAATGCTTAGCCTGTTTTTAAGCTGCTGGTCATCTGATATTTTTTGCTCTTCAGCGGAAAGCGGCTCCGGCATTTTAGAGGCGGCGTCAGGCTTAACTAAAATATTATTGCTCTCCAGAACTATTTTGGTATCTCTTCTTTTATCCCCTGCGGCGGCCTGCTGGTACGGGTCAAGCGGTTTATTGGCCGAGCTTTCAAAAGCGAAAGATTCGGGCGCGACGGAGGAAGTATCCAAAAGGTCTTCCCTCTTTACGTCGCCCTCAGCGGTTGAATAAAGCAATTCCCCGGGTACGCCCGATGTTGCTTGTTCTAAAGCGTCAACATCGGCCTGACGGAGCAAAGCCATAGTTTCCTCGTCGCCCGTATGAATATCATACTTGGGTTTAAGGTAAAATTGCCAAAGCAAACCTGCCGCTATAACGCCCAAAACAAAGGCCGTTATGTTTTTGCGTTTCATTTTTTAACCCACTTGCCGTGCTCTGCAATAATTTCCGATTCCAAACCGCCTCTGGGCGTAAACTTGCCCGTTATGCGGGCGGCTTTCGGGTTGCAGGCGCGCACGACATCGTCAAGTATCTTATTTGCAATGTTTTCCATAAAAATACCCATATCACGGTATTCAAGCAAATAATACTTAAGCGATTTAAGTTCCAAACAAAGTTTAGACGGGATATATTCTATCGTTACAACGCCGAAGTCAGGCAAGCCAGTTTTGGGGCAGACTGACGTAAATTCAGGCAATACTATTTTTATGAGATAGTCCCTTTTATATTGGTTTTCCCAGCATTGAATTTCGGGCAGTTTTGCATTGGCGCCTTTGCGGGCATGGTCTTTTGTGTAACCGAAATCAATGTCTTTATTTAAATCTTTACTCATTTTTCAACCTCGCGGAATTTAACATTATAAATAATATAGCAAAAATAACCATACCCATAAGCATATACCAGCTTAAAGCTCTGTCCAGCGCAATCACATAATACAATGTTACGAGGCTGAAGAACACCGATATATAAATGTTTTCTCTGGTAATATTTTGCTGTTTTCTTTCAAATTCAAATATCTTTTTTATGCAGATAAAATCTTTACTCTTAACGGTAAAATCCACCCAGCCCGTAAAAGCGTTTTCCCCCGTGGAAGCAAAAGCTATGGACGCATCGGCCTTAAGCATGGCCAGAATATCGTTAAAACCGTCGCCTATCATTGCGGAAAGGCGGCCTTCGCCCAAATTAACTTTATCGGCTTTATCCTGCGGATAAATATCGCCGTAATATTCTTCTATGCCCGCGCGGGCGGCAACTTCCGCCAGTGCGGCAGTATTATCGCCTGAAAGCAAACAAAGTTCTTTGCCGCAGGCTTTAAGATATTTAACGGTATCTTTAACATTGGCGCGGAGTCTGTCCGTAAAATAAATACAGCCTAAAAATTTATCATTCTTGGAAACATAAAAAACCGTTTTCCTCAGGTCTTCGGCATATTCGTCAGTTTTTATGCCCTTGCTTTCAAGCCATGTTTTCCTGCCCGCGTAAATTACGCTGCGGGCCGTTTTTACCATAGTGCCGTAGCTTGGGTATATCTCGCAGGAGGTAACCTTTTCCGCCTTAATGCCCTGTGCGGAACAATGTTCCGCTATTGCGGAAGAAAATATATTATTTGTACCCTGCTGCGCCGTAAAAGCGGCTTTAAGCAAATCCGCCTCTTTAACCCCTTGCGCCGCAATAACTCTTGCCACTTCCAGCCTTGCCGTGGTAAGCGTGCCCGTCTTATCTATAAATACTTTATTGCATTCGCCCAAAACTTTTACCGCGGACATATTATTAATAAAAATTTTATTTTTAGCGGCGGCCTGCTTTAAATATTTTAAAGGCGTTAACATTGCCGCCATATAAGTTATCGGGCCCGATACGGAAAGAACAAAAAGAAAAGCCATAAACCAATACGCGCCGCGCGTAAAACCGCTGTAGTAAAAACCGCCAAGGCCCTGCGCGGCCGCAAGGATTAAAAAGAAAGCCAGCATTTTACAGGAATAACGTTCTAAAAGGGAAGAAGAAAATATTTTCTTTTTTTCGCTTTCTTTTACCGCATCTACAACCTGCGCCAGTTTGGAATTATGCCTTAAACTTATTACCTGCGCGGTAACTTCGCGCCCTTTATTTATGCTGCCAGCAAAAAGGCTGTCCCCTTTTTGTTTAGGCGTAAGAGTTATATTACCCGTCAAAAGATTTTCGTCCGCCATAGTACTGCCCGCGGTAATTTTACAGTCAAGCGGCACGCGCTCGCCCACTTTTATTAATATAAATTCTCCCACGGCGACTTCCTGCGCAAATACCTTTTGCGCCTGCGTACCGTTAACCCGCACGGCGGATTTGGGTATAAAATTATCAAGATTATCAATAAAGCGGGCCGCCGCGCCTATGCTTTTAAGTTCAAAAGCTTTTATAAAATTAGCAAGCGCAAAAGTGAAAGGCAGCATTAAAAACGCGCCCGTTACGCTAAACAAAGCAGTGGCGGAAAAGTTATTTAGAATGCCGAACAGGAACGCGCCCGCAGCGCATAAAGTAACAAAAGCGTTAAAGCCCGCGTAACCTTTTTTAAGTTCGCGCAGCGTTGCGCGCAAAAACAATTCTCCGCCCGCAAAAAAGGTTATTATGGAAATAAGGAAGATTGTTGTAGAAGAGAAATCCAAAAAATAAGCTATCAGCGTTACCACTGCGGCAAGCACGCTTATCCAGCCGCGTGCGGAGTAAGCGGAAGGCTTAAAAAACACAAGTTTGCTTTTTGCGGCTGCTGACATTAAAGGCCTCTTAAATTACAGGTCAAGGAAAGTTTTGGCAATTATGCCCTTGCGCCCGCGCTCGGACCCCATAAGCCTTATTTTAGCGTCGTATCTTTCGGCATTGGCAGGGTCAAGCTTTTTAGCGGCAAGGTAATTTGCAACGGCGGGAACAGGGTCTTCTATCGCGATGATATCGCCCGTAAGTTCGTAAGCGGGAGCAAAAGTGTTATTGATGCCTTTTAATCTGTCCAAATCGCCCAGAGCGGCCTGATAATCGCCGCTTTTAAACATCAGTTCGGCGCGTCTGTAAAGCGCGTTAACATAATTATGGTCCAAATTTAAGGCCATATTAAAATCGCTCAGAGCATTGGCGTATTTGCCCGAAAACCTAAAGGCCATACCGCGCGCGTAAAATGTTTTTGCGTCGGTCGGGTTATTGTAAAGAACTTCGGTAAAACCGTTGATGGCAGATTCAAAATAAAAACGTTTATAATCCACGACGGCTTTATTTCTTATAACGGTAAGATTTCCGGGGGCAAGCTCCAAAGCATGGTCAAGGTCTTCGGCGGCGGCGTTAAGATAGCCTAGTTCCTCATTAACTGCGGCGCGGTTTAAAAGCGCTATAAAATAATTTGGGTTCATACGCAAAGCCTTATCCAAATAAGATAAAGCAAGCAAGGGCCTTTTTTGGGAAAGGTAAAAACTGCCGACGTTATTTAACACTTCAGGGCGGTTAGGGTCTATGGTAAGGGCTTCTATATAGTCTTGCTCGGCCAAATTGTATTCGCCGATGTTTTCGTAAATAATTGCTCTGTTTACGAGGGCGGAGAAGAAAGACGGATCTTTCTTTAATATATTGTTATAAATCCTAAGAGCGGCGGAAAGTTTGCCCTCTTTGCCGAGCTTAACGGCTTCCTTAAAAAGAGAGTCGTTTTTAGGAGCGCAAGCGCAGACAAAAAATGAAAGCGCGGTTAAAACCAAAAGAAACTTCTTCATTTCCCCTCCTTATATTTTTTAAAAGAATCTTTAATAAAAATATAACCTAAAAGCAAAACCCCGACGGTTATAAAACTGTCGGCTATATTAAAAACTGGCCAGATTATAAAATCAAAATAATCTACAACATACCCCAGCACAATTCTATCATAAAGATTGCCCAGCGCGCCCGCCGCTATAAAAATAAGCGCAAAGCGGGCAAGCTTGCCAAAATGAATAACCTCGTCGCGCCATTTAAACAGCGCGAACAAAATTACGACGGCGGCCAAAGCCAAACCCGCGTTGGAGTTTTGGAACGAGCCGAAAGCCGCGCCCGTATTTTCCACATAAGTCAGTCTAAAAAAGGGCAAAATATGGATACTGAAACGCTCTCTTAAAAACTCAAGCGCAAGTATTTTGCTTATTCTGTCGGCCATAAATATAAGGGGAATATAAATAAATTCCGCCTTATATTTTGCCGCTATTTCTTTAAACCGTAACATTCTCTTTTTCCAATACGGCGGCGCAGCGTCCGCATAAATCGTCGTAATGCGGGTTTGTGCCTATATCTTCTTTCCACTGCCAGCAGCGCGGACATTTTGCGCCTTTGGCGTGTTCTACCGTAACGTCCAATTTTTCTTTACCGTTTTCCGCGGCAAGTTCCACCTGCGAAACTATGGCGACTTCCGGCCACAGCGGTAAAGTTTGTTTTAAAAATTCTTTTTCCTTGGCGTCGGCGGAATTGAAGATTACCTTAGCTTCAAGGGAAGAGCCTATTAAACCTTTCTGTCTGGCTTCTTCCAAAGATTTAAGGACAACGGCCCTTATCTCTCTAATCTTATTCCACTTATCGTCAATTTCCTGCCCGAAACGGGTGGAAACGCCCTGCGGGAAAGAGGAAAGCAAAATACTTTCTTCCAAATCCTTGCCGACGGGCAGCTTTTTGATTTCCTGCCAGGCCTCTTCCGTTGTAAAGGAAAGGACAGGCGCCAAAAGCTTGAGTATTGTTATAACCACTTCGCTTAATGTCGCCTGTGCGGAACGGCGCGCGGCAGATGATGCGCCCAAAGTATAAAGTCTGTCTTTGGAGGCGTCCAACATAAGCGATGATAAATCCAATATACAAAAATCCGTTATGGAGCGCACAGCTTTTCTAAAGCGGAACTCTCTGTAGTCTTCCGTAACGCTTTTGATAAGGTCGTCAAGGCGGTTAAGCAAATACTTATCCAACTCCGCCAAATCCTGCGGTGCGGGTTTGTGCAAAGCCGGATTGTAATCGTGCAAATTGCCCAGCGCATAGCGTATGGTATTGCGGATTTTGCGGTAGCTGTCTATAGGCCCTTCCAAAATTTCGTTTGAAAGGCGGACGTCGTCGGAATAATCCGTAAAGCTTACCCAAAGTCTTAAAATATCCGCACCGTATTTATTGATAATTTCGTCGGGTTCAACGCTGTTGCCCGCACTCTTGTGCATGGCTTTGCCCTGCTGGTCGGTTATCATACCGTGCGTAATTACATTTTTAAAAGGCGCTTTGCCTTCCAATACGGTTGAAGCGATTAAAGAAGTTTGGAACCACCCTCTGTGCTGGTCGGAACCTTCAAGATACACGGCGGCGGGCAAGCCCAAGCCTCTGTATTTTAAAACCTCTTCCCATGATACGCCAGAGTCAAACCAAACGTCTAAAATATCGTGTTCTTTGGTAAATTCTTTACCTCCGCAGGAGCAGGTGTAATCCTTGGGCAGAATATCTTTGGCTTCTTCTTTAAACCAAAAGTCGCTGCCTTCCTTCATCGCGCGGTCGGTAATAAGTTTAAAAAGATTTTTATCTATCTGCACTTTTCCGCATTCTTTACAATAGAATACCATCAAAGGCACGCCCCAGTAGCGTTGGCGGCTTAAGCACCAGTCGGGGCGCAGTTCCACCATGGATTTTATTCTCTTCTCGCCGCTGGCGGGATACCATTTGGTATTTTCTATTTCTTTTACAAGGCGGTCGCGCAGACCGTCTTTATCTACGGACAAAAACCATTGTTCGGTAGCGCGGAAGATGATTGGGTTTTTACATCTCCAGCAATGCGGATAGCTGTGCGTAATATCCTGCTTTGCGATAAGCGCGCCAAGTTCGTTAAGTCTTTCAACTATACCGGGATTGGCTTTAAAAATGTGCTGGCCCGCAAATTCGCCCGCATCTTTGGTAAAGATACCTTTTTCATCCACGGGGCAGAAAATTTCTATACCCCATTTAAGGCCCGCGTGGAAGTCTTCCTCGCCGTGGCCGGGGGCAATATGCACTATACCCACGCCTGTATCCATAGTAACAAAATCGGTATGGATTACGGGGTTAAGTTTTTTATTTAAAGGGTGTTCGTATTTTATGCCTACCAACTTTTCGCCCGCTATTTTGCCCGCCGTTGTAACGTTAAGCGAACAGGCTTTAATAAAAGCGTCTGCAAGTTTTTCCGCCGCTATTAAGTAAGAGCCGTCGGCGTTTTGCATAATGCGGTAATCTTCCTGCGGGTTTACGGCCGCGGCCATATTGGCGGGGATTGTCCACGTGGTGGTGGTCCAAACGGCTATATAAATATCTTTGGAAGTATCTATGCCCGCAAAAAGGTTTTTATCAAATTCTTTAACCTTAAAGCGCAGGTAGATTGAAGTGGAAGTTTTATCGTGATATTCCGTTTCCGCGTCGGCTAAAGCCGTTTCGCACGAGGGACACCAGTAAATAGCTTTTTTGCCTTTATAGACATAACCCTTTTCCACCGCTTCAAAAAAAGCGGCGACTGTAAGGCCTTCGTATACGGGTGACATTGTTAAATAGGGATTATCCCAGTCGCCCGTTACGCCAAGGCGTTTAAAACCTTCACGCTGTATATTAACAAAGTTTTGGGCAAATTCTCTTGCGCGCTGTCGGAAAGCGGGAATATCTTTAATCTCCCTTTTGTCTATCTTCATTTCCTTTATAAGCGCCTGTTCAATAGGCAAACCGTGGCAGTCCCAACCGGGGATATAAGGACTGTGGTAACCCATCATTGTGTGAGATTTAACAACAATATCTTTTAATACTTTGTTTAAAGCGTGGCCCATGTGTATGCGGCCGTTGGCATAAGGCGGCCCGTCGGCGAGAATAAACTTTTCTTTACCGTTGGTTTGGGCCAGCATTTTTTTGTAAAGTTCAATATCGTTCCAGAAAGCAAGCAAAGAAGGTTCTTTTTGCGGTAACCCTGCCCTCATCGGAAAATCTGTTTTAGGTAATAAAACCGTAGCGGAATATTTATTTTTGTTTTCTTTCATAGTCCCCGTCCTGCGAGTAAATATATAGTAATTATATAATATCTGGCGTAAAACTTGACTTTATGCTAAAAGTTAAGCAAACTAAGAATATGACAAACTTAAGCAGCAATATGGAAGATTATTTGGAAGCTATTTCAATAGCTTCCGCTCAAAGCGGGGCGGCAAGAGTTAAGGATATAAGAACTCTTATGAATGTAAAAACCCCCAGCGTAAGCGGCGCTCTTCAGGTATTGGCAAAGCAGGGCCTTGTTACGCATGAAAGATACGGGCGCGTCCAACTTACAAAAGCGGGTGAGGCTATTGCGGCGGAAGTAAAAAAGAAGCACGCCGTAATATCGGCTTTCCTGCGTGATATGGTTGGAGTATCGCAAAGCGTGGCGGAAATTGACGCCTGCAAAATGGAGCATATTTTAAGTAAAGAAACTTTTAAGAAACTTATGGAGTTTATGGCAAAGCAGAGCAAGCAGTAAAACCTGCTACAATTTTAAAAGCCGTCCTTTTTTTAAAGGGCGGCTTTTTTATTTGTTTCAAATTAAAACTAATTATTATACTTTGCGTCAAATTCGTCATCAGTCATAAAGAAGTATAAAATACCCTCTATTATCCCTGCAAGAAACGGCAAAGCCGTCCAGCTGAAAAGCACATAAACAACGCCCCAGCCTATTCTGCCCGTGTAAAACTTATGCAACCCGAACCAACCCGCAAATATTGCAAGCAGGCAGGCGGCAAGCCTGTCTTTAATTCTTTTTGAGCCTGTTTGAGAACTTATATAATGTTGAAATCCCATAAATATTTCCTCTCTTATACCGTATTAATTTATTTTAGCAAATATAAATAAGTATAACCGTTTGTCCGTATTGACTTTGTCAAAAGGTAATGTTATGCTCAGATTAAGCAGCACAACAACAGTAACGGAGGCCAATAATGTCTACCAAAGTTTATCTGCAGAATCTTATGTCAGAAGTAGTAAAGAAGGATCCTGCGGAGCATCTGTTTCATCAAGCCGTGGAAGAGGTTATATCAACACTTGAACCTATCTTAACGGCCCAGCCGCAATACATAAAATACGCAGTTTTGGAAAGAATGGTAGAACCCGAACGTGTTATCTACTTTAGAGTTCCTTGGACGGATGACAAGGGAATTACGCACGTTAACAGAGGGTTTAGGGTACAGTTTAACAGCGCAATAGGGCCTTTTAAAGGCGGGATACGCTTTCACGAGAGTGTAACCTTAAGCGCGCTTAAGTTTTTAGCTTTTGAACAAACATTAAAAAACAGTCTTACGGGGCTGCCTTTAGGCGGAGCAAAAGGCGGTTCTGATTTTGACCCCAGAGGCAAGAGCGAGGGCGAAGTTATGCGCTTCTGCCAGGCTTTTATGGACGAACTTTACAGACACATAGGCGAGCGTACCGACGTTCCCGCGGGCGACTTGGGCGTAGGCGCAAGAGAGATAGGATATATGTTCGGCCACTACAAAAAAATCACCAATAAATTTGTGGGCGTGTTTACGGGTAAAGGCCCGTCTTACGGCGGCAGCCTTATAAGGCCAGAAGCCACTGGTTACGGCGTGGTATTTTTTGCGGAAGAAATGCTTAAACGCCAAAGCGAAAGCATAAGAAATAAAACCTGCATAATATCCGGCGCGGGCAATGTGGGCATACACACGGCCGAAAAGATTTTACAGCTTGGCGGCAAAGTGGTAGGCTTTAACGATTACGACGGCGCGGTTTATGATAAAGAAGGCCTGAATACGGAAAAGCTGGCTTATCTTAAAAACCTTATTTTTGTGGAAAGAGGCAGCCTTAAGGAATACGTCAAAAAATATAAATCGGCGGAGTTCCACCAAGGCAAAAAATCTTGGTTTATACCGTGCTACGCGGCTTTCCCTACCGCTTGCGAAAACGAGCTTCAGCTTGAAGACGCAAAAATGTTGGTTAAGAACGGCGTAAAGCTGGTTTGCGAAGGCGCAAATATGCCTTGCACGCCTGAGGCCGTACACCTGTTCCAATCCAATAATATTTTATACGCGCCGGGCAAAGCGGCAAACGCGGGCGGCGTGGCGGTATCAGGTTTGGAAATGACGCAAAACACTATACGCCTTACCTGGACGAGGGAAGAAGTTGAAGTCCAACTGCACAAAATTATGAAGAACATTCACGCAAGCTGCGTGGACGCTTCCAAAGATTTTGGTAAGGAAGGCGATTATGTTTTGGGCGCGAATATCAGCGGATTTAGGAAAGTGGCTGATGCTATGATAGCCCAAGGCGTAATATAATATAGAGGCTATTTGCGCCGCTAAGATAATGGCGGCTAGCAAATTTCCACATTTTGGCAAATTTTGATTTTTTCTTCGTTAAAGTACCGAAACTCGCTTACGCTCGTGTACTCTTTCGTACTTAGCACTTAGAATAAAATCAAAATTTCCTCAAAATCTAAAAATTCACGCAATCTTTAGAAAATATGCGCTGTTTTTTAACGGCGCATATTTTTTTTGCCGTTTAAAGATATTGCGTGATCTGGTTTTCTTTTTTGCCGTACGACCAAGCATAACACGATTATTTGCAAGTATTTTATGGCAAGACAAGGAGTAAGGAAGGAAGGATACCGTGAGCGGCTGGAAGCCCGTGTATCTGACCGACGAAGCGACGAAGTATTGCCGCAAAAGACGCCGCAAATTAATATAATACTAATATGGAATTGATAATCAACATAGACGGCGGCAGCCGCGGCAACCCCGGCCCGGGGGCCAGCGCGTGGGTAATAAAAGACGCGAAAGGCAAACTTATAACGCAAGACGGCCTGTTTTTTAAAGAATGCACAAACAATCAGGCGGAATTTACCGCGCTTAAAATGGCTCTTTCAAAAGCATTGGAACTGGGCGCAAAAAGCGTTAAAGTGCGCTCCGACTCGCTGCTGCTTGTAAAACAATTTTTGGGCGAATATAAAATAAAAAACCCGCAGTTGCAGGAAATTATGGGCGAGATTAAACAGCTTTCCGCCCGTCTTAAAATACAAATAAACCACGTTCCGCGCGAGCAAAATAAAGAAGCGGACCTTATGTGCAATCAAACTATGGACAAGCATTTGAAAGGCGGCAAAACGCCAGCGCCTCAGGTGAAAATTGCACAACCCGCGCCCGCCCCGCAAACGGTTAAAAAAGTTGCCGTTGCGGCAAAACCCGCGCAGGTAGAAAAGCAAGCCGCAAAACAAAAAGAACCGCAGGAAGCGCAACAACTTGAACTTTTTGACCTTAATAATTTATAAAATATAAGTATTCGGGCCGGGAAACCGCTTCGCCTAAAGCAATTTAGGCGGGGAGGAACTTCCGGACTCCAAGGGCAGGACGCCGCGCGAAAGCGCGGGAGGGCGGGGCCATATCCCCGTTCGACGGAAAGTGCAACAGAAAAAATACCGCTGCTTAGGCAGTAAGGGTGAAATGGCGGGGTAAGAGCCCGCCGCGTTTGCGGCAACGCAAACGGCATGGTAAACCCCGTTCGGAGCAAGGCCAAACAAGCCGATGTACGGCCCGTACGCTAAGGCAAAGTAGGCCGCATAGATAAATGGTTTCCGCGCGCTTAACGGCGCGAACAGAATCCGGGGTACAGGCCCGAATACAAATTTAAAACCCCCTTTTGCGAGGGGGTTTTATTATTGTCTTAAATCAATTTTAACACGCTGTTTTTTGCCGCTTATTCGGCAGTAACTACCTGAATAGGACTCTTTGGGTCAAGCGGTATGGCAAACCAAAAAACCGAGCCTTTGCCAAGGCCCGCGCTGTCTGCGCCTATGGCCCCGTTGTGCGCTTCTATAATATCCTGCGCTATGGAAAGGCCAAGACCCCAGCCCAGTTTTCTTAATTCTTCGGCCAAGGCTTCCGACTGTTGGAACTTTTCAAAAATTTTAACGCGTTCAAGATGAATAAGACCAGAACCGCTGTCCACCACCATAAACCTTATGTGGTTTTCTTCTTTAAGATACCTTATCTCCACAACTCCGCCGACGGGCGTAAACTTAAACGCATTGTTTACAAGATTGCTTATTACCTGCCCTATTCTGAATCTGTCGGCGATAACAGGTATTTGCACGGGAAAGTCTATCCTTCTGAATACTATATTTCTTTGTTTAGCAATAATACTGTACTGGTTATAAATGTCGTCAACAAGGTCGTTGAAAATAAATTCTTTGGGAGTAACTTGCAGTTTACCCGTCTGCATCATTGCGGCGTCCAAGAGGTCGCTCATAAGATGGTTGATATTGTCGGCGGATTTTATTATATTTTCCAAAACTTTTTTATCGGCGGGATTTTGAGCCTCTTCGCTTAGCATTGACGCATATCCCTGCACGGAAGTTAACGGCTGCTTTAAGTCGTGCGCGACTATGGACATAAATTTAGATTTTATATCGTTAAGACGCGTTAATTCTTTATTGGAGTAAGAAAGGCTTTCTACGGTATCTTCCAAAGCTTTAACTTTTTTTACAAGGTGGGTTCTTAAAGTTTCTATTTGTTCTATGTATTTTGAATGCGCGGAAAATAAGGCCCTTTCTCTTCTTTTTTGACAAATAAGCTTGGCAAAAATAAAAGACAGAGCTGCTATAAGAAAAATTATCAACGCGTTTATAAACATAGCACTATAATTATAGTAACAAATTATTTATATTTGGACAGCAACTTTTCAATCTCGGCCGCGTCCAAATCCCCGCTTCTTATAACCTTAACCCCCTCCGCGGAAACGTCAATAACGGCGGAAGGCCTTGTGTTTATATCACCATTTAAGACGATAATATCAACCCGTCCGTCAAAAACTTTAAGTATTTCTTCCTCATTAGAACAAACGGGGTCGCTGTGCATATTGGCGCTGCTGGCCAAAAGCGGACTTTGCAAAACTTCCATTATGCCAAGCACAAAAACATTATCAGGCACGCGCAGGCCTATGGTGGGACTGCCGTTTAAAAAAGCCGCGCCTTTTGCGGAACTGCGCCCGACAAGCGTAAGCGCGCCCGGCCAAAACTTTTGCGCCGCGGCGGTAAATTTAGCGTCAGGCTGAGCCAGTTCAAAAGCCTGCGGAAAGGTGCATAAAACCTGCGCGGGCTTATCGGAAGGATTATTTTTTATTTTATTTAATTTATCTAAAGCGGCGGGATAGTCCGCGCAAACCGTAACGCCGTAAACGGTATCAGTGGGCAGCACGGCGCAGGCGCCTTCCTTTAAAACCTTTATTATATGCAGGTGGTCCCTAAGCGGCAGACCGTTAAGTTTAAAAATCTCCGTCATCTTCTTCCTCTTCCTGCGGCTCTGTTTGACGGGCGTCAAGAACAACGGCAAATTCGCCAAGTATCTTTTTGCGCGCAGATAAATTTGCAGAGACTTCCGCCGCCGTGCCGCTTAACCATTCCTCAAAAGTTTTGGTAAGTTCGCGCGCTATCACAACGCGCACCGCGGGGCCGAAGTTCTTTGTAACCAAATCTAAAAATTTTATTATTCTGTAAGGCGATTCATATACAACCACGGGCCGCTCCAAAGCGAAAGCCGCCGTAAGAAGCTTTACTGTTTTGCCCTGCTTTTTGGGCATAAAACCCAAAAAAGTAAAACCTCCTCCCCCCATTCCCGCGCCGCTTAAAGCGCAGGTTAACGCGCTGGGGCCGGGCAGGGCCGTAATCTTTACGCCTTTCTCGCGCGCTGCTTTTACCAGCTTCCACCCCGGGTCTGAAACGCACGGGGTACCCGCGTCGGAAACAAGCGCGCAGTTTTTGCCGCTTTCCAAAAGGTCCAGACAATGTTTTACGGAAAAGTCATCAGCCTCGTTATATCTTACGGGGCGGGCCGTAACGCCGTAATTATCCAAAAGTTTTTTTGTCTGGCGAGTATCTTCGCACAAAACAAAATCCGCCGCTTTTAAAACTTCAAGGCAGCGTAAGGTTATATCCTGCAAATTGCCTATAGGGGTTGGAACTATGTATAACATAAATAAATTCTATCAAATAGCAAAGTTACTTTTGTAAAATATAAGTAGCGCGTAAACGCAAGAGAGGAATGCCGCAGAATGAAAATTAAAATTAATACCACCATTATATTACTTGCCATTATAGCAATAACCGCAATTTTTACCTGGATAGTACCCGCAGGACAATACGAGAAAGTATCACAAAACGGCCGTCAGGTGCTGGTGGAAGGCTCTTTCCATTTTATAGAAGCCTCCCCGCAAAAACCTTTTGACGTACTTAAAGCGCCTATGGAAGCTTTCGGGCGTTCCAGCACGGCAGGCGTTATAGCCTTTTTACTTATAATCGGCGGCTCTTTTATGGTTGTGGAAAAAACGGGCGCAATAGCCTCCGCAATAAAAGCCACAAGCGCTTTATTTTTAAAACACCCCGCGCTTAAAAGCCTGTACATACCCGTTACAACTATACTCTTTTCCATAGGCGGCGCAACCTTTGGCATGGGTGAAGAAACCTTAATATTTATACCTATTTTAATACCGCTTTCCCTCTCTCTTAAGTACGACTCCGCCATAGGCGTTATGATGCCCTTTCTGGGTTCTATAGCAGGTTTTACGGCGGGCTTTATGAACCCGTTCAGCACGGGTATTGCGCAGGGCATCGCGCAGCTGCCTTTATATTCAGGCTTCACATATCGCCTTATAATATGGATTGCGGCTACAGCCGTTACCATAGGTTTTATTTTGCTTTACTCCGGAAAAGTTGCCAAAAATCCCGAATGCAGTTTAACTTACGATTTTGATAAAGAGAGAAGAAAAGAACTTCATATCAACCACACCGCGCAGGAAAAATTTACGCTCTCCCACAAAATAGTACTTACGGCATTTGCTCTTACTATGGTCGGATTAGTTTTCGGCGTGCTTAAGTACGAATGGTATATAACGGAAATCGGCGCATTATTCTTCGGCCTCGGTATTGTTGCGGCAATATTCGGCGGAATTAAAATGAGCGAAGCCACCGAAGCCTTTTATAACGGCGTGCGCGGCATGTCGGAAATTGTGTTTATGCTCGCATTGGCAACAGCCATTATAGTAATTGCGGAAAACGGACATATCTTAGACACAATACTGTTTTATATGGCGGGCGCGATATCCAAACTTAACTCGGTAGTAGCGTCTTGGGCGGCATTTTTGATGGAAGCCGTGTTAAAGTTTTTTATCCCCTCCTCTTCGGGCAAAGCCGTGCTTACTATGCCGATACTTGCGCCTCTTTCGGACCTTATAGGCCTTTCGCGCCAGACTATGATTTTAGCCTATCAATTCGGCGACGGCTGGATTGACGTTTTAATACCCACCAACGCTGTTTTACTTGCCGCAATAGGTATGGCAAAAATACCGTATCAGAAATGGATTAAATTTATAATCCCTCTGGTGGCAGTGTGGTTTATAATGTCCTTCGCGTTTTTGGCGATAGCGGTAAAAATAAACCTTCAGTAAAATTTTTAAGGGCCTCGCGCGAGGCCCTTTTTATCAATTATGAACTTTAAACCCGACGTCAGCGCATTATCCCTTTTTACGGTTTGGGACGGTTTGGTATTTTTTTTAATACTGTTTATTACCGTCCTAAGCGTTATTGTCGGACATTTAAAAAGAGATAAGCGCGGCAATAAATTTTTGGATTATATGCTTATGGGCCGCAAGCTTTCCCTGCCGCTTTTTGTGGCTACGCTTACGGCAAGTTGGTACGGCGGAATTTTTGGCGTAAACGAGATTACTTTTAACTTCGGCATATACAACTTTATAACGCAGGGCGTGTTTTGGTACGCGGCTTATATTATCTTCGCGCTGTTTATGGTAGATAAAATAAAAAAATATGAAAGCGTAACAATGCCCGAACTGGCCCTGCAAATGTTCGGCAAAAAATCCTCCCGCACGGCGGCGGTGTTTACTTTCTTTGGCATACTGCCGATAACTTATGTTTTAAGCCTTGGTATATTTTTGGATTTACTTTTTAATATCGGCCCCGTTAAAGGTATGATTACAGGCACGGTTTTTGTATGCCTTTACTCGGCGTGGGGCGGGTTTAGGGCTGTAGTATTTTCCGACTTAGTACAGTTTTTTGTTATGTGCGCCTCGGTATTAATAGTACTGTTATTTTCAATCGGTACTTTTGGCGGATTAGGGTTTTTAAAAGCGCATTTACCGGCATCACATTTTTCCTTAACGGGCGGCAACGGGTGGCTTAACACTTTGGTTTGGGGCGCAATCGCGCTTGCTACTCTTGTGGACCCTGCATTCTACCAGCGCGTGTTTGCAGCAAAAGATAACAGGACGGCAAAAACGGGTATTTTAATTTGCACTTTTATATGGTTTTGCTTTGATATTTGCACAACGGGCGGCACGCTTTACGCGCGCGCGCTTCTGCCAGACGCCCTTCCCGCGCATTCTTACTTTTTATACGCAATGCAGCTTTTGCCCCCAGGTTTAAGAGGCTTTTTTGCGGCGGGTATTTTGGCCGTAATACTTTCCACCTTAGACGCGTTTTTGTTTATAGCCTCAAACACTTTGGGGTATGATTTACTTAAAGATAAATTTAAAAATAAAGTATTGGCAAATCAAATGTTCTTTTTTATAGTCGCCGCGATAGCCATACTTTTGGCGATATTCTTTAAAGGCAATTTCCGCGAGATTTGGTTCGTGCTTGGTTCTTATATGTCTGCGTGTTTGCTTATACCTATGCTGTTTGGGCATATATGGCCGCGCAGGATAAGCGACAATGTTTTTACTTTCTCCTCCCTCTGCTGCGCGGGGCTGATAACCGTGTGGAATATAATTCCCAGAAGCGGCATTTGGCAGGAGATTAACGGCTTTTACATAGGCATAGCATTTAACCTGCTTACGCTTGGTTTTGCTATACTAAGCACAAGGAAAACAAATGAAAACCGTCAATAATATTTTGCTTATAGCCAACGGCAGCGGGGAAGACGCCGCCTTCATAAAAACCCTTGCAAAAGAGTGTGATTTTGTTTTGGCTGTTGACGGCGGAGCGGACACCGCTTTAAAGGCGGGAGTAACGCCCGATTTAGTTATAGGGGATTTAGATTCTATATCTTCCGCCGCAAAAGAAAAACTTGGCAAGGATAAACTTTTTAAAGTGTCGCGCCAAGATAATACCGATTTGGAAAAAGCCTTAGACTTTACCCTTGTGCTAAAGCCGAAAACGACAACAATAATTTGCGCATCGGGCGGAAGATTGGACTTTACTTTAAGCAATGTGTCTTCCGTTTTTAACTACACAAAAAAGCTGCACGTTGTTTTAAAGGGTAAAGGCTGGCGCATATACCCTATAGAAAAATCAAGCTCGTTTACCTGTAAGAAAGGCGCGACGGTAAGCCTTATCCCGATGGGAACGGCAAAGGGCATAACTTTAAAAAATTTAAAATATCCGCTTGATAATGCCACGCTTAAAACAGGCCTTACTGCCGTCAGTAATGTGGCAAAGAAAGATAATTTTGAAGTGCTGCTTAAAAGCGGCAAACTGCTTGTGATGATTTACGATTGAGATAAAATTACTGCGCTAAACCCCTGCGTGTTCGGGCACGCCTATAACACAACCGAACTGTCCAGAACTCCAAAGCTTTACAATATTTTCATGACCGCAAACTTTTTTGCAAATTTTCTGAGGCAAACTGTCCGTCAGGGAAGTATCTTGTGTCCAGCAATCCAGACCGCGGTTGATAGAACTTTTATCTAAAACTTTAGATATATATACGCCGTTTGACGTTGCGTATCCTACATAAATATTACGGTAATATACCAATGTAAGTCCTTTTTTTGCGGGAGTTTGTATATCCAAATATTCGTCAAGTATCTGCGGGTTGCTTTGGCTGCCGTTAGCAACTGCGGGATAATCACCGTGCGATAGATAATAGCGTTCCAAAGCGTCATGCATTGCCGTTACCATAACAACAGCCTGCGACGCCTGCGCCTTGCCAACCGCAAGCTGATACTGCGGCAAAGCTATGGAGGCTAAGATACCGATAATTAAAACAACAACCAGTAACTCTACAAGGGTAAAACCATATTTGGCTATTTTCATTAAATGCCTTTAAAAAAATATTTTAAAACCCTAAACTTGCGCAAACTTTATTGCCTATGTCGTTATAACCCGTGCAGGTAACGCGTCCGGGGGTTGCGGAGTGATTTAAATACATTTCGTACAGCACCACATAGCTGTCGCGCTTGCCGATGCCCGCGTGAACGCTGGCGCGGTTGTAGTCGGAAGGACCGTTGGGAAGGGAATCTAAATAAGTGCCGTTGTCAAAACTTACCCAGCCGCCCGCTATATTGGTATTACCATGGTTGGTGTAGTCAAAGGAAAGCTCAAGTTTATTTAAATCGTCGGTATATTGCCCGTTTACCAAAAAGTACGACTCCTGCGCGTCTTTAAGCGCGCGTACCATAGGCATTACGGAAGACAGACGGCTCTTTGCGACGGCAAGCTGATATTGCGGCAAAGCAATAGCGGCAAGCACGCCTATAATAAGCACGACCACAAGCAATTCTATAAGGGTAAAACCCTTTTTAGAATTTTTCATTCACATTCCCCCAAAACAAACATTGTAACTTTCTATATCCCGCTTAAAAAACTACACCGCATAAACCCAAAAGCCGCAAAAAACTAACCTTTTATTATTTTCAAGGATTTTAGCCCCAGAAATGCGTGATTTGTTTAGATTTGAAGTTAGTTTATGTTTTATTTGCCGCAAGGTATATCCAGAGTGATTGGAAATCCGTATATCCGAAGCGGCAAAAAAACTTAAAATAACCCAAAGATAACAAATTGCTAGCCAAAACCAGACAAGCAGAGCAAACTAATTTAATCCGACAATGCGCCGCAGCATAAACACAAAAACCGCAAAAAACTACCCTTTTATTATTTTCAAGGATTTTGCGTTTAAGCAAGAAGCGCGGAGGGAGGTATACCGTGAGCGGGCGATTAGCCCCGAGTATCCGACCGACAATGCGCCGCAGCATAAACCCAAAAGCCGCAGAAAACTAACGTCCGCTTTCTTTAATAAGGTCCTTAACCATCTGCATCTCTTTGGAGTATTTAGAATTAAATT
>CAZBCE010000004.1:0-44047 GCA_964490555.1 uncultured Elusimicrobium sp.
TTTTTCTGTCTGGGTTCAAAACCCAGTTTATCAACGTTAAGTTCGCCCGTACCCTTATCCAAAATACGAAGAACCAGTTTTTCGCCAAATACCGTCGGGCAAACGGAAACACGGTATTCAATGGTTCTGTTGTGGAACCTTACCGCAAAGCTGCCGTCCTGCGGCAAACGCTTTTCGGCAATGTCCAGCTTTGACAAAATTTTAATACGGGAAATAATAGCCGCCACGGCTTCTTTGGGCGGGGAGGTTCTTTCGTACAAAGAACCGTCTATTCTGAAACGCAAACTTACGCGTTCGTCAAACATTTCCAAGTGAATATCGGAGGACCTTTCGCTCATCGCCTGTCTTAAAATGGCGTTAACCATTCTTATATAGTGAGAGCCTGCGCCCGCCGGCGCTTCTTTATCCAAATCCAGTTTGCCTTCGGGACTGGCCAAATCGGCAAGACTGTCTGATTGGTCTTCTTCCATCATGACGGAATCGTCAGCCTTTTCCGCCACCACTTCTTCCAACATATTTTTTTTGCTGTAAAAATTATCCAGCGCCAAAAATAACTGCGACTTACTGGCGATGAAAGGCTGTATTTCCAGCCCTGTCATCATTTTAAGGTTATCTATCAAAAATACGTTGGAAGGATCGTTCATAGCGACAGCTAAAGAGCCGTCATCGGCAAACAGCGGCAGGATAAGGTTTTCCCTGGCGTATTTTTCACTTATAAATTCCGCAAGGTTTTGGTCCTTTTCCGGCAACAGGATACCGTTTTCTCTGCTGGCATACGGCACGGAAAGCTGCTTGGAGATAGCTATAATAATGTCTTCTTCTTTAACTATGCCCAAAGCTACAAGGGAGTCCTGCAACGTCATTCCGTTCTGCTGGGAATGCAGTTGCGCTTTTGTAAGGTCTTCCTCGCGCAGCTTGCCCTGCTCCATCAAAATTTCTGTCAGCTTTTTAGCCATATAAACGATCCTTCCGCAAAATTAATACTGCTTAAAGTCTTATTCTGATAATACTGTCGGCGTTAAGAAGATTACCAAGTCGGTTGTTGATTTGGTTTTATTCTTGCTCGTAAAGAACCAGCCGATTATGGGGATCTGTCCGAGTATAGGAACTTTTCTTACGCTTTCTTTTTCGTTGGACTGCAATAAGCCGCCCAAGACTACGGTCTGACCGCTCTTTACCCTGACCTGCGTGGATACCGCGCGGGTTACCGTATCGTAGTTGCCGTTACCTGTTTCTGAAGCTACTAAGTCGGAATAGGAAGGAGCAACCGTAAGGGTTACATAACCTTCTTTATTAACCTGCGGGGTTACCGTTAAAGTTAAACCGACTCTTCTTCTTTCAACGCCCGAGGTGGAAGCTGAAGAAGAACCGCCGCCGTCCGTTCTTGTAACGGTACTTACGGCCGCTTCTCTGGAAGAGGTAATAACAGCGGGGTTATTGTTCATTGTAATAACTTTAGGTTTGCCGAGTGATCTGGCTTCGCCGTTTGTCATCATAGCTTTGAACAAAACCGTGAACATTGTAAAGTCTAAAGTAGGCACTGAACCGGCTATGGTTCTTGTCCAGGTTGTTGCGCCTGTGGTTGTATCTGTTTCCTGTGTCCAGGGTGATGTCGTGCCGAAGTATTTTAATATACCGCCGCTTTGTCCCGGTTTGCCTTCTTGTCCGCCAAAGTAATCCCAAGGCATTTCAGTCTTGCCGCCGGTAAACTGGGCCATATTACCTGTTTCGCCGCCCCATGTAAAACCTACGTCAAAACCGCTGGATTTGCTGACTTCAACAATCTGGGCTTCAATTAAAATCTGGGGAGCTTTAACGTCAAGTTCGGCCAAAATATTTTCTACCTGCGGGAAAACTTCCGCCACGTCGGTAATAATAATTTTGTTTGTTCTTGAGTCAACAGCTATTTTACCCTGTTTGCTAAGCACACTTTTAATAATTGAAAGTATTGCGGAAGCGCCTTCCCCACCGCCGGATGACGCACCTGCGCCGAGCGATAAGCCTGCATCTCCGCCGCCGCCCATGCCGCCTGTGTCAAACACATTGCCTGAGGAGGAAGAAGAAGAGTAGCTGCCTATTGAGGAAGAAGTTACATCGGCAGGCATAATAGAGTTTAAGCTCTGCGACGCTGAAGACTGTGACTGAAGGGAGACATAATTTAAAGTGAAAACTTTTGTCACCACGTCAGGAGCTTCATCCGACCTCTTTGTAATAACGTAGCTGTCGCTTTTGCCGATGCGCTGATATGTTAAACCTTGTACTCTGAGCAGCGTATCCAAAGCTTCTCTTACGGTTACGTTTGTAAGTGAGGCGGAAACTTTCTTACCGGCAAATTCTTCGCCCATAATAAAGTTGATTTTTGATTGCGCTGAAATGCTGTTTAAAAAAGTGCCTATAGGTACGTTGTTAACCCTTATGGTAACTTTTCTGTCCAGGGGAGAGTTAGCTTCCATTTCTTTATATATAGAAGATTCCTCTTTAGATTTTGTAACGCCCGTATTCCCGTCAGAATACGATAAATCTTCCACCACAGCGACTTTTGCTTCGGGCATTGCGTCCTGCGCGGCTGCTGCGACAGGTGTTAATATCTGTCCGCCCGCGAAAGCAAATGCCAGTAAAAGAGCCAGTCTTTTATTCATTACTTCCTCCTTAATTTACACTTATTGCAATTTTCTACTCAATTCCACTATATTAATGGTAATTTTTTTACAAATCTTTGGCCTTTATAAACAAAGGATACGGAATTGTCGGAAACGGACACTATTTTTGCGCCCATCACAACATCGCCTATACCTTTAATTTCGCCGTTTACAATGGCTTCATTTCCCAAAATACCGTCTACGGAAATCTTATCTATAATAGCGCGCGCGGGATTACGCTTAAGTTCTTCTTCATATTCCTTCTGCTTCATTTGGGCGTCTCTTCTTGCCTTTTCCGCGTCTTCAAGCCTTTTCCTTTCGTCGCTGATTCTTTTTTGTTCGGCCTGTCTTGCTTTTTCTATGGTATCAACTTCTTCTCTTGAAAGAAAAGGGTCCCTTGAGCTTTTTGGGGCAAAGCGCACTTCCTTCTTTTCCTGCATATTAACTTTAGCCTTCGCTCCGGAGGCAGAGTTCGCCACCATGCCTTCCAATTCGGTAGGCAGGGATATCTGCGCAAAAGCGGCGCAAGCCGTTAAAGTCAAAAAAAGTATTGCTGTAAATTTCTTCATATCATTACCCTGTTTATTTTAAGACGCAGCCGCTTGCGGCTGAGCTTCTTCGTTGACGAAAACCGTATGCACTTTCATATTTATCTGCACTTTACCAAGGCTGCCGTCCGCTCTGGTTACGGTAAGGTCGGATATTCTCATAAAATATTTATTGTTTTCTATCGCTTCTACCATTTTACCTAACTGGGAGTAATCAAGTTCGGCCTCTACGTTTACGGAGGAGAGGGTAAAAATATCGCTCTCTTCCAAATTATGTTTACCCGTTCTGGTAGATTCAACGCCTATTTTACCGAAGATAGAAACCATTTCCGCCAAAAGCCATTCATTTTTTCTGTCGGTCGGGGGAAGCTGCTTTACAAGGCGTTCATAAATTTCTTTTGATTCCCTGTATTCAACTTCGTTTTCAACTTCGGCCTGCTGGGCTTCAACTTTACGTTTCATTTCCAGTATTTTAGTTTCGGACCTGTTGTTTAAAATACTTACAACAATAGCCACCATCAAAACAACAAGCACAGGCCTTATAAAAGGTCTGAAGTTCTGCTCAAGCAGCATATTCTTTATATCAATAAGTCCGTCTTGGATATCTGTAATAAATCTCATTTGCCCACATCCTTTTCACACTTTAACGTGAACTTTGTTCCAAGGATAAAATCCTTCTGCCTTTGCATTAAAGGCGTATCGGAAAAATCGTAAGATATTCTGGCCTGGCCCTTACAAATGTCCGCCATTTCCGGCGCGCTGTCCATTGTTGAGCGGAACTTATTGCCTAAAGCCAATTCTTTTTCCCTGCCTTCGTAGGCGCTTGCAACGCCTTCCATAACCAAAATGTTCTTTTCCTTAAACGCGTTGACGGAATAAGGATATTTTATTATCAGGCTGGTAAGCCACATTTCGTCTGAAAGAAGATCAGGTATAGCCGAAAGTTTTTGGGTATAACTTACAGGCTTTAAAAGGGCCGATAAAGCTGTTGCGTTCTTTGTCATCAATGCAACTTTATCTTTAATTTGAGAAGCGTATAAACCTTTAAAGTCGGAAAGGTTTTCCGTCTTTGTCGCGCTTTCTTTTTGTTTCAAATCTCTGTTTACCACAACGGCATTAAGCTGAACGTAAGTTCCCCAGCTTATAAATAGAAGCACAAGAAGAACGGCAATCTTCCATAAGGTAAGCGTTCCTCTTATTTCCTCTTCGGAGGATCTGTTTTTGCGGTAAAGGTCTATATCGGCAACTTTTTCGTTTAAAAACTTTAAGCAGGAGCCCATGGCGGCCATTTCCGAAAAACCTTCAACTTTAAAGCCGAAGATATCCGATATTTTCCAATTTCTTACATGGCGTTTAACTTCCCCTTCCAACACAGGTCCCCAAAAATCGCCGTCGTCGGAGATTACGGTAGTGTCTTCAAAAGGATTCTTTTCCAGCTGTTTGGAAATAAAATCCATACAGTTATTAACTTCAAGTCTGTTCCTGTTGCCTATAGCGCGCTGCACTTCAACTTCGCGCATCAAAACAGGGACGTCGTTTAAGGCAAAAACAAACTGACCGTTATGGGAAGTAAAGTTAGCGTAAATGGAGCCTTTGCCTGAAATACTTTCCCTGTCCGTTTGATTGAACAGTCTGTAAATGGACATAGGGGAAGTTTCCACGGCGACAAGGTTAAGCCCTATGTTCTTCATACCTGCTTCCAGCACTGCTACTATTCTGCTGGAGGTAAGAGAGAACACAACGCCAAGTCTTTTGGCTTTTGTCAAAGGGGCAAAGAAAGGATATACATAGTAGTCATACACGCCGCGCTCAAAAGGATAATGTATATATTTGCGCGCCTGAAGAGGAACCGCCTGCTTCCAATAATGGCGGGGCATATCCTGCATTACAAAGTGGCGGTGTATGCTGAAGTTAGGCGCAAGGGAAATGACAACATTTTTTGTGTTCCATTTTTTGCTGTCTATAATTTTTTTAATCGGGTCAAGCCAGTACTTGGGATTGGAAAAGAAACTTTCGTTAAGTTCCGCGGGTTTTAAGATACCCGGGTGAATATCCCCGACGGGAAGTTTGATAAGGGAATCCACATCTATGCCGCCTGATTTTTCCGTAATTTGGGCGACGTAAACATCCGTCAGGGAAATATAAATCCCCAAACATTCCCGATAGTCAAATCTTTTTATACCGAGTAAAGTATCAAGTTTCTTAAGTATAGACATTACTTCCCCGCCTTAATATTAATAATTTGTTATCTGATCGTCATCCGCCGCAGTTGCCGCAGCGTCTTCAACGGGGGCTTGGGCCGGATAGGGCGCTCCCGAAAGATTTTGTGCGGCCGGCGCAGCCGTGGCTGCCGCAGGCGCTGAGTAATCCGTACCTGACAGTAACGGGTCATTAGGATTCAATGCGTAAGCGGAATCCGTTGCCGCGGCATTAGCCGCGGGCGCAGCCGCCGTTGCGGGTACGCTTGAATCAGTTATTGAAAATGTGCCGACTCCGCCGGCGGGAGCAGTTTCTTCAACCGCGGGTACTTCCTGCGCGCCCGGGCCTGCCGTTTTACCGGGTTTGGTCCAAAGGCGGGGAGCATTGTAATTAAGAATCGTATCGTCCTGCGCTTGTTTGGGCGCGGCAACTTTAGGCTCTTCTTTGCTTACGAGCGTAACTTTTCTTCTTACAATTTTTTCCTTACCGTTAATATCCTGCGCTTTAAGAATTATGGTATATCTGCCGAAGGGTAAAATCTGGCCGAAGTATTGTTTTTTACCGTTCCAATACATCTGCTGATACGCCGCGCCGTTGCCTGCAAGTTGTCTTACAACATAATATTTGCCGTCTTTAGCGTGCTGGATTATCTGCAATTTCCAGTCGGCGACGGGGGCGGAAGTTTCAACTATTGAAAAATCTACAAGCATACCTTCGTTATTTTCGGGCATAAAAGATTCGGCGGGATATAAGCCCAAGCTTAACACGGGCGGTAATCTTTTGTCGCTTAATTTAAACTTTAAGTTTGGCTTTGCCGTATAATCAAACACTATGGAAATGCCTTCTAAATTGCTGAACTTGGCAGGGGGCTGTTCGCTTGTAAGACCCATGTTAAAATTAAGCTTCGCGCTTGAAACGCCCATATTGATAAAGTAGGAATTTAAAGCGACTGCCTGACGCACGCCCTGTATGGAAACATCGTCGGTATAAGAACCGGGCGGCAGCAGCACAAAGGAAGGCGTGCCGCTTAAAATCATCAAAGCGTAAACGTCGTCAAGAACCGCTTTGGCCTGAGGAGTATAGGTAATTTTATCTTCTTTAAAAATTACGTCGGATTCTATATCAATAGCATCAATAAGACCCGTGCGCATATAAACATTAACGCCTTTTACTTTGCTGAGCCTTGCTATAATTTTTTCCGTCTGGGAAACTATTTGCGCGTCAACCTGCTCTTTTCTCATAGTTTTAAGTTCTTCGGGGTCGCCCGCAAGAGTATCCTGAGCAATTATTTGTTCTTTTACCATCGAATTAGAGGGGGTTTGATAAATGGCTGCGTCCTGAGCGTTAACCTTAGGAGCCTGTGCAGGCGCGGCCTGCGCGGGATTGGCGGCAACGGGCTGTATCGGCGCACCGTCTTCCCGATATTCCTGAGGGGCTTGGCTGCCGGAAAGAGTTTTGCCTTTATGTCCGTCATCTTTAGGTTCAAGGGCAGGGTCGTAAGGCACCTGTTTAGGAGCGGCTACCGCGCCCATAGAAAAGTGAATCATATTCACATATTCGTTGGCTTCCGAAATTTGTTCGTTATTGCCCTGAACGAAAACGTCAATAAAGCTGTCCATTGCCTGGTCGTATTTGCCTTCGCTGTAAAGTTTCTTGCCCTTCTCAAGTTTATCCTGGGCTGTTTCGGCCGCGCCATAAGCGGTTACGGAGAATGCGAAGCAGACGGCAACAACAGCCAAAATTAACTTTCCAAAATTATTTTTGCTATTAGACATAATATTACCCCTCTCAAGGTGTATTAAATACAGTACATTATGATTATATCAATTTAGAGGTTTTTGTAAAGAGGTTTCTTTACTCTTATCCAAATTGATTTTTTCCAGTCTTTTTTCGGCCTGAACATTTGAAGGTTCAAGGCGCAAAATTTCCCGCAGATAAAAGGCCTCTTTTTCGCTCTCGCCCAATGCGCCACAGACGGAGGAAAGCGCAAAATTAAGCCCTAAATCCCGACTTTCGGCGGGATACAAATCTTCCAATATTTCGCGCGCCAAAGTATACTGCGCGGTTTTATAATAAAACTCCGCAAGCAGCATTTGCGCGCTTAAATCGGCGGGATACTGCCGCGCGGCTTTCTTTATTTCCGCTTCCAAAAAAGGCGGATAAGCGGAAGGCTCAGCCTGTAAAAGTTTTTTATATTTGCCCAGTTCCCGCGCTTTAATTAAAACAGCATCTTCCTTTATGCCCGACTTTTTATCAAGCTGAGCAAGCCTTTCAACCCACGCGGAAGCAAAATTATCTTTTGCGGTTTGCGCTCTTGCAATTTCCGCCGCCTGCGCGTCCAAACCTTTGGCAAGCAAAATATCGGTAAAGGAAAAAAGGAACATACTGTCGGCGTCTGACATTGCCGCAAGGCGGTTTAGCAAAGCCGTATCTTCCTCCGTCTGCATTTGCGGGTAAGTAACCAGAAGAGCGGCAAAAGTTCTTGCCGCCTGCCTGTGCGACGGGTTTAAAATCAAAGTGTTTTTAAGGCCCTGCGCGGCGGCTTTGTAATTGCGGTTTTCCCCCTCAAAAGAAGCGTCCAAAAAAGTAAATTCGTTATAGGCGGGAAAATATTTTAAAGCTTCTTTTACGGTTTGATGCGCGGCGGGTTTCTCGCCCGATTTTATAAGAGTGTTTGTAAGATTATAATAAGTTTCCGTCTTATCTTTTGAAAGTTTTAAGGCTTTGCGCAAATTAAGCGCGGCAAGCGGATAACTCCTTCTGGCATAAGCTTTGCCGCCCGCAAAGGAATAAATATCCGACGCTAAAACAGTACCTTGGCGGAAAATCCAGCCGAAAGACAAAACGGCGCACAACAAAAACACGCCTAAAGCCGAAGGGAAAGAAAGTTTTTTTGTTTTCCTCTCCTCGGCATTATTGGCAATCAAGCCCGCCGTAAGCCAAAAGATAAAACCCGCAACCGCCGTCTGCATTGTGATATTGAGCATATTATCGGCAAACATTGCGCCGACGCCCGCCGACAAGGCCGCGTAAAAAAGTTTTTGCCCCGCGTTTAAACGGCTTAGATTTTTTACGAATAAAACAATAAAAGAAATCCAAAACGCCAGATAAATAAATAAACCCAAAAATCCGCTTTGGCTTAAAACCTCCAAAAACTCGTTATGGGCGGCATTGGCCTGTGTTAAAAAAGGCGCAAGCGCGGCGTTTTGCATAATAAGGCCGCCCTGGCACAATGCGTAATTAAACTGAAAACTTCCCCACCCGCCGCCGAGCAACGGGGATTTTTGGGCGGTTTTAGCGGCGCAGGTCCACATCATAAGTCTTTGGTGGTAGGATTGGTTTATCGCGCTTTGCGGCGCATTTAAAGTTAAGTTTTTTAAGGCGGAGATTTTAGGAGTCTGCGCCAAACGCGCCGCCGCGGCGGAAGAATAATTTTTATCCCCTGCCGCCTGAGGCCACGCAAAAAATACCGCAAGCGCCGCAACGGCCAAAAATGCCGCCGCTTTCTTTTGCGCCTTTACGAGCGCGCGGAAATCAGCAAAAAGAAAAAGAACGCAAAAACCGAAAGCCGCGCCAAGCCAAGAGGAACGCGTTTGGGCGACGGCCATATAAGCTGAGTAAATTAAAATTAAAACGAAATAATAAAATTTTTCTTCCGCCTTGCGCGCCGATAAAAAATAATAAAGCGACAGAGGCAAAAGCAAAGCCAGAAAAGAAGAAAGAAAATTGGGATTGCCGAAGGTGGAAACCGCCCTTGCGCCAAACTCGCCCGATATATCTATCTTCCAAAAAATATCAATGCCCGCGTTTTGCATAAGCCCGTAAACGGAAGCTATTGCGCCGACGGAAAGCAAAAGCCCCGCAACTTCCGCCGCGTCAAAGTTTTTTAAATATTTAACACAGGCGTAAATGCCGAAAGCCCAAAGAGCGGCGGCGTAAAAATCAAAAAAACCAAAACTTCTGAAAACGGGATAAAACAACCACAAACAAGCCCAGACGTAAACAAGCAAAGGTATTTTTGTATTCTTTTCCGTTCCCGCGCAGGGTTTTATACCCTTGGCAAAAAAATAACCCGCCGCGCTTGCCGTAAAAAGCAAAAGACCGCGGCGCAGAGCCTCGCCCCAAACAGCCTGCGGATACGGAGAATGGAAGTAATTATAAACTACGGAAAGCGCGCAAACGCCCGCAAAGGAGATAAATAAAATATCAGGCAGAGTTAAAGAAAAAGAAACTTCCCGCTTAAGCAAAGTTTTAAGACCGAAGCAAAACAAAATACCGCCGCCGCCCAAGGCCAAAACAAAAAACTGCACATTAAAAGGCTTCTGCAAACCGTATGTTACAAAAAACAGCGGCGCGGCAAACAAACATAAAGCAAAAAATATTTTTTTAAGCGGGGTTAAGAGGTTTAAGATATTCTGCTTCATAAAATACCCGCCTCCTGCTCCGCTGCCGCCGCTTCCTGCGCGCTAAGGCGTTCGCGTATAAATTTAAGATGAGTTAAAGCTTTTTGGTCGTTATGGTGGCGCGCAAGATACTCTTGGTTAACAACGCCCGCAGGCCCTTTAATATATTTTAAAAGCCAAATATACGCCGCCTTAAAATCGCCCGTATCAAGCGCAGCGTTTGCAAGCTGGTAATAAGTATTGTCGTAAACGGGGTCCGTTAAAAGCGCGCGGCGTAAATTTTTAACCGCGTCCGCATAAAGCGCGCTCACCTGTTTTTTTAGAACTTCGTCCTGCTGATACTGCGGCTGCTTTGCAAGTTTTACGGCGGTATTGCGCTGCAAAGAACCAAGCTGATAGTAAATTAAAGCGGAATGCGGCGCAAGCGCAAGGGAGGAATTAAAATCTCTTAAAGCTCTGTCGTAATCGTTAAACATTTTATCTTTAGCGTCGCCATATATTTTATTGTTTGACGGCGTTAAATCCAACCTGTTGGCAAAAAGCATACCGCGGTGCATAAAAGTATCGGCGGAAAACTGATTTATTTTTAAAACCTGCGTGTAGTAAGAAGCCGCGCTTATATCATTTTCCTCCGCCAGACGCGTGGCAAGCAATGTATAAGCATCGGCCTTCATAAAACCCCATGCGCCGTACATAAGAAAACCGCAGAAAGTTAATATTAAAGTTATTTTTATTTTACCCGCTTTAAACACGCCGTAAGTTAAAGCGGAGGCCGCGCCAAACGAGCAAAACAGGAAAAAAGCCCAGCAAACAAAAAAAGTAACGGGACGGGCGGACAGAACAGGCTGAGTTATAAAATTAAAATCGCCCGCAGCGGCAAAAGCCAAAGCGAAAAATAATACTGCGGCGCAAACTGCGGTTGTATAAAAAACGCCGCTTTTATTTTCTTTCCTGTCTTTTTTTATTTTTAAAATTTTCTCTCCCCCGCCTAAAGCCAGCGTAAAACTTGCCGCAGTTAGTATTGAGGCAAAAAGACCTGTGGAAACAAAATATAAACTTACGTCAACAAAATTATGTATATAAATTGCCAGAAGCGCGCCGAAGCAGCCCAAAAGCGTAAAAAGTTTTTCTTTCTCCCGCGCGTCTTGCGGATTATACTCTTTAAGTTTTTTTATAACGCCTTTAAAAAGATAAAACGCGCAAAATAAGAACAGCCCGAAGCCAAATAAACCCAGTTCCGCCCAGGTTTCAAGATAATAATTTTCCGCATGCTGGGTTTGGGCATTATGCAGGTTTTCCATATAAAATATTTCCGGCCTTTTATAGGCGGGATAGATGTATTCAAAAGAGCCTTTGCCCGTGCCGACAAGCGGTTTTGTTTCTATCATTTCAAACGCGGCGCGCCAAGTGGAAAGACGAAAATTTACCGACTGTATTCTTTTAGCCGCGTACGCGCCCACAAGTAAAGCCAAAGCTATAACCGCGGCAAGCGCAAGAGCGTTAAATTTAAGCCTGTGTTTTTTATACACGTCAACAAAGTAATTAAGGTAAACAAAACCGAACGCGGGCAGAGCGACGGCTAAAGCGGCCCACGCGCCCTTACTTTCCGTAAAAAATATATTAATAAGGCCTGCCGCGCCCAGCAGCAAAAGGCTTTTTTGTTTGGTAAGCAGCCAGCGGGCAAGAATAAGAATGAAAGTAAAAAGGCAGAAGTCCGCAAAAAAGTTGGGATTGGCTATTGTGGAAAATACGCGCCTGCCAAAAAAATCCGTCCAAAACAGCGGGTCAACGCCGGAGATAATATAATTGTTGATTATTTGCAAAATACCGTAGCCGTATACAAACCGGCAGGTAAATATTATTGCTTTTATAAGACGGGAAATATCTTTATCGTCATACTCGTAAAAAAGGATAAGAAATAAGGCGGAACTTAAAAAGAAGCGCAAAAAACTTTCGCTGCGCGCGGCCTGATACGGCTGAAGAAAAAAGGAAATAGAAACATAAGCAAAGTAAAGCAAAAAAGGAAGAAGCAAAATAAAATTACGGCGGGTAAAAATATCCGCGCGGTCTTTTATAAGCGAACTTACCCAAAAACCCACAAGCGCGGTAAGCCCCGCGTAAAATAGGGTTATTTTAACCTGGGCGCTGTCGTAAGTCTGGAGGAAAAAGGAAACTGATACAAGGAAGCACAGAACGGAAAGCCAACGTGTCATAATCGGTTTAAAAAAGCTTTCCCCAATATTTGAGGCCTGCATAGTTTTAGTCTTTAACATAGTTAAGTTAAAACCCGCCCTGACACACAATCTTAGACGGCGCAACTTGCCTTTAAATATAAAGCCGCGGCAAAAAAATATAAAAAAATAAGCCGAGAATGGGAATCGAACCCACGACCTACCGCTTACGAAGCGGTTGCTCTACCAGCTGAGCTATCTCGGCATTACTTGTATAATTTTATCAATTTTTTATGGCACTTGTCATCTTATTTAAAAACCGCGGTCTTTAAAGGCCGCGGTTTTGTTAAAACTTATGCGCGCAAAAAACTATTTTACGCTTACAACTTCAACTTCAAAATGAAGTTGTTTACCTGCGAGCGGGTGGTTAAAATCAAGTTCAACTTCCGTTTCGTCAATCTTGCTTATAATAGCGCGGAAGGTGTGCCCGCCGTTGCTTGCGCCCACAACGTCGCCTATTTTAAGCGTGTCAATATTTTGTATGGAAGTTTTGGGGATTCTTCTTTTAGCTTCGGGGTTAACTTCTCCGTAAGCTTCTTTAGCTTCAATATCAACTGATTTTTTGTCGCCTTCTTTTGCGCCTGACAAAGCCTTTTCCAAACCTGTGATTATATGGCCCTGACCCTGCACATATTCCAAAGGCTCACGGCCGGAGGAGGTATCGGCAACTTGCCCGTCCACCGTCAAGGTGTAGTGTATAGCTACTGTTGATCCGTCTTTTATCATAAACGCTCCTTTTAGAGTGCAAGCCGACCTTTGACAGGCAAGACAAGCAACCGTATTTATCTTATTTTACTATTTTAAGTATTTTATTTGTATCTTTTTAGAATTACTAAAATAAAAAACTCCCCCTTTTTAAGAGGGAGTTTTTTTGCAAAATATTTTTTAGGTATTTTATTCGCAGGAAAGGTATTTTCCTGTTCCTTCTCCGTCAAGACAGAAATTTGTGCAAGACAAGCCTGAATCCTCGCCGCAATAATTGCCAAACCATCCGCACATACAAATCCAAGCTGAATTATAACTGCCGCTCGCGGATATTTTACATTTATACCCTTTGCCGTTTGTATTGCAAATGGATTGGTAGTTAGTACCGCTGCAATTAGGCATACTGAGCTCGGTACAGACATATTTTTGTTGATCTCCGGACGCAATATAATCGTTGTAGCAAACCGACTGTGTTGTTCTCTGTCTGCAACTATCGGGGTTTATCTGACCCGAGTCTATCCAAGACCCGGTGCCGGGTTGACATAAAGTATAGCTGGAACCGCCGCAAGAAGAACCGCCTGAACTGGAGGGCGAAACTACAGACGTAGTCGTTACCTGTATCGGCGTTACGCTGCTTCCGCCAGAAACACATTGTGTACCGTTCCAAGTATACGGAGCGGGACAGTCGCAAGCGCCCCAAGAGCAGTCGGTTTTACAAAGTCTTTGGCGTCCGTCGCCGCAAGCTTGATAGTTGCCGGGAAGAACACCGCCCGAACATGTGGTGCATCCGCCCGGAACAGCCGTTCCACCGCAGGTAAGATAAGTTTTATAACTGTCCGTGCCTTGTATTTTAAGGGAAACCCAAGTTAAGTTTTTTGTAAAATTTGAGCCGCTGCATTGCGAAGGCCAGTTAACATTACTGCTGCCGTTAAGCCCTATGCCGCCGCTGCCGCCCCACTTAATGCCCGTTACAACGGCATTATTAAAAGCTTCCAAGGAATTTATGTTCACGCCGCTGAAAGAATTTATTTGTATATTACCTTCCGCGCCTATGCTGCCGTCGTATTCCGGTTCGGAGCCGACCGCGGTTGACAAGCCAGCCGTCATATTAACGGGATTATCGGCCAGAGCGGGATTGGAATTTTGATGAGATAAAATATATACGCTGTCCGCCGCAAGAAAACCTTCCGCCACGCTGAAAACGCCCGTTATATTACTGTCCGAACCGGCGGCAATCTGCGCGCCGCCGCGCGAGCCCAATATAGCCAGACTCTTAATGCGCAGCTGTTCGTGCGACGCAAACGGTACGGGGAAGTAACTTATATATTTAATATCCTGCGCCTGACATAAAACCGAAGAGGCGAAAAACATGGCCAAGGCCAATATTTGTTTTGTTTTCATAATTCAACCTCTAACGGTCGTAATCGACCGTAAGGAAAGTTCCAGGAGAAGGGTTGGCAGAGCCGCCCGTATCACAGGTAACGCTTCTCTTTTGATAGTAATTGCCTGAGGGATATTTTTTACCCGAACCCGCGCCGCAGTGAAGAACTCTTACGGATTTTTCCTGCCATGCGTTAACACATTCTAAGCCCGAGTTGGCGGGCCAGCCTGATTTTGTGCAGGACGCTACGCCCGGTTGGGGCGAACCGCTGGAAAGAGGATAATAGTTATCATCCGTCATGGTGCAGGAGCTTCCGCCGCTACCCGTGCATTCGCCGTTGCCGCAAAGAACATAGCAAAGATAGCCCATACCGCGGCCCGTATCACCCGCGCTTATAAGAGTTTGTACTTCCGCCGAGGAAAAAGGACATTTGTTGGCGGGAGCGGGGCTGCCCGATAAATCAGTATAAGTATATGTGCTGGAAAATTGGCATGTGTCGGTATTGCTTATGTAAATGCAGTCCTTTCTTGCGCGCGCATGGGAAAAATAAACGCCGCCGTTGGTTGAATAATATTCCCTCGCAATGCCCGAAAGCCTTACGTCCGTACAGGAAGAAGGTGCGTTTTTAAAGGTTGAAGGGCAGGTAAATTCCCCTATAAAATCTCCCGAGGAACCGCTTACATAACAGGTATCGGCAGGCTCGGAACCGGGGGCAATTAAACCGCTCCAGGGGCCGTAGGAGTCATCGCTGTATCCGCCTTCAACAACAGTCCAAAGTCCTTTTGAACCGTAATTGCGGGGAGAGTCCATTACCTTTACGTTTGTTCCGTCGCTGAATTTTAATATGCCCGCTCTGAAAGGAGTGCCCGCGGAGATAGTTAAAACAGATTCGGAACCTACGGAAGCGCCTTCCGTAAAAGAGCTGAATGTTCTAAAAATTTTAGCGTCAATTTGGTCCGCGACAAGGCTTGCGCCAGAAGAACCGGAGCTTAAATACAAGAGGCTGTTTTTGTATACATAAACATTGTTAAAAGAATATTGCGTGCCGTCCCCGCCAAGCAAATAAAGGCTTCCGCCTACGCTTATTTGCGTTCCGCCCGACGGCAGAAGTTCGGTAGTACCGTATACTGTAAGTTTCTGCGTCTGCGCTATTGGAGAAGCGGCGTCTTTCTGCCTTGCTCCTATTTCCACGGTGCCGAGGTCGCTTGTACCCGATACCGTAAGATTATCAAACACGCCGACGGGATTATTAAGTATTGTGGTGGTGGTATAATCGTCCCCGTAAGCAGCCGCAGATACAAAAAAACATAACAACGGCAGTATAATTTTTTTCATATAAATACCTCTTGCTTTTTTTAAAAAATCCCAAATTCAGGCCTTTTATACAGTCTTTTATATATATTACACGTCCGCACCCTTATTGTCAATACCGATTACGGGTACTTTATATATGAGAGCGCGGCATAAGAGCGGCGTTTTTAAGCTGCTGATTATCCTTTATGCTTTCGCTTACCATAAGGTAACCGCGCACATGCCCCTTGCCGTCCTTTATTTCCACGGCGTGCCAGAGCAGGTTTACGGTATGACCGTCGGCTATGACAAGGTCAAACATAAAATCAAACGCGCCACCTTTAGAGGTTCTCTGCGCGGAGCGGAAGTCCCCCTCCGCCTTTAAGGCGTCAAGCGCGAATCTTGCAAAAATATTTTTGCCTTCCGCGTCCGATATATCATATATACCCAAGATGCTGCACATAACTTCGTTGATATTTTTAAGGGCAAAAGCTTTATCCGTTATGCACGCGGCGACGTCAAGGCTGGAGATAAGTTTCTTTACCGTGCTTAAAGTATTATCAACGGCTTTTTTGCTTTGGCGCAGTTCCAGAGCCAAGCCCATAAGCCCGCCGATAAAACCCATAAAACTCTTATCTTCTTCCGTTATCGCCATTTTATTTGTGCCGACGGTTAAGAAGCAGATTGCGCCTTCCACCCCGCCGTCAAGATACAGCGGCGCGGAGATTATGGAGGTTATGCCTTTTTGCGTATGCAGGCAGTCTTTGCAGGAAAGTGTGGAAGTATCGGCGCAGTAATAAATATTGCCGCCGCGCACGCTTTCAAAACATTCTTCCACGTGGGTTTCTATGCCTTTGGCGATATTATGCTCGTTTTTGGTGGCGTAATTTACAAGCATCTTTTCGCCCTGCTCGCCGCTGAAGTGGCAGATAAGGCCCACATCCGCGCCAAAGATTTGCTTGCCGAATTCCAAAACCTCATTCATATTTTCTACAAAACTTGCTTCTTTGTTAGAGGAGAAAGTATAAAGCTGGTGTATTTTATTGGCCAGCCCTTTGCGCCTGTCAACTGCTTTTACAAGCACGACGGCATTATCTTCCCCCTTAATGCGGGATATTGAAGCCTCGTAAAAGCGGTGCTCGCTGCCGTATTGCATTGAAAAGGAAGTGTGGACGGGTATATCCGTTTCCAAAGCCTGTTTAAGGCTGGCAAGCATACTGTCGGCCGTTTCCTTAGTTAAAATCTCATACGGGTTTTTATTTAGGAAATCCGTGGGGAAAACCGCTATATTATAACTCATATCAGCGGTTTTATATTCCTGTATATAGCCGCGTTTATCAACCTTTAAATATAAGCCAGGCAAAGCGTCTTTTATGCCTTCAAGTTCTTTTGCTTTATCTTCCAGTTCGCTGGCAAGCACTCTTTCTTTCGTGCTGTCCTTTATGGTGATAAGCGCTTTTTGTTTGCCCAAAACGTCAAAGTAACTTATTCTTACAAAAGCAAGAATATTTTTGCCGCTTACCTGAAGATTGGCTTCAAAATAAATAATTTTGTCGCGTTTAAGCTGTTCTATTTTTGCGGCGAGATAAGTTTTTACTTTCTTTTCTTCTTTCTTATTTCTGCCGATAAGGAAATCCGCCAGAGTAAGGCCCATAAGCTGTTGGCGGCTGTAGCCCGTAACGGCGCAGGCGGGCGCGTTTACTTGGTCAAAAGGCATAAAGGCGCCGTCCTTAACCTCGCACTCTAAAACGGGAGAGTCCACAACATTATATAAGGCCTGCATATACTGGCTTCTTTCGCGAAGAGTATCAATAAGCTGCTGCCTTGCGATATTGTTTCTGAAAGATATTAAGAAGTTATTATTTTTTGCAAGCACCGCGGAAGCTTCCACGGGAATAACGCTGCCCGAAGTCTTAAGACTGTACGAGCGGCTTTTTATACTGCCCTGCGCGTAAAGCTCGTTAATATCGGCTTCAATGGCAAGGGTATCGTTTTGAGAGAAGAACACAGACAGCATTCTGCCCTGAATTTTATTAAAACTTAAGTTAAAAAGTTTCTCTGCCTGCACATTGCATTTAAGCACAAGACCGTTTCTGTCGCAAAGAATCACGGCGTCCTGATAAGCAAGTATATCATCGCCGTTCATACTGCTGTTTTGAGCGTGAGAGGCAACTTCCTCTTCGCTTGTTTTCTGTGTTAGTTCCATTAAATAATCCGCCACAACCCTGCCGCTTGAAAGCTGCCTTTCGTTAACCGGCGTCATGCTTACGCTTAAATCCAGCGTACCGCTTTTTTCTACGCCTTGCAAGGTTTGTTTCAGTTTATCAAAATTTATGCGCGCGCGGAAGACGGAACTTTCAAGATTTTCCATAGCCTTGCGCGCCTCAAGAGGCAAACCCGGTTTTATGTATATGCTGCCGTATAACGGTTTATCCTCTTTGGTAAAGCCGAATAAATCTCTGGCGGAGCGGTTCATTTCGTACACATAACCGTTATGCTGCAATAAAACAAAGGGAACTTTTGAACTTTCAAAAGACTGGCGGAATTTATCATCTTTAGTCTTTACGGCGTCTTCCAGCCTGTGTTCTTTTGTTATATTCCTTAAGAACATAATAAGTATTTTCTTGCCCAGATATTTGGAAACGGCCGCGGAAATTTCAAACTCCACAACCTCGTCTTTAGTTTTGTTTTGCAGCTTTACCACGGCAAATTCCTGTGCGGCCGTGCCTGCAAAAACCTTATCGTAAAATTCGCCCGCAAGCGCCTGATTTTCCTGCGCGGCAAGTTCCGTAAAACTCTTGCCGTCAAGTTCGCCTTCTTTATAACCCAAGGCCGAAAGCAGGGTTTTATTGGCGAAAGAAACTTTGCCCTGCTCTATAATCAAAATGCCTTCCCTTGAATGCTCCACCAAAAGTGAATACTTTGTTTTTGCCTCGTAAACCTGTCTTTCCATTTTAGTTTTGGAGGTAATATCTTCCGATATTCCAAGCAGGCAGTTTGGCGTGCCGTCTTCGTAAAAGAGCGGCGTTTTTACGGTGTGCATTATTTTAATGCCGTCGTTTTGGGTGGATATAAGTTCCTGCGGGATATCAACTTCCCTGCCGACGTCAAAAACCTTCTGCTCCTGCATACGGATAAATTCTTCCTGCTCGGGATTAATCTCGTCGTTATGGTGCGTTTTACCGATAACTTCCTGCGCTTTTTTGCCAAAAAGGTCTTCGCTCTTTTTATTCCACAGTATATATTCACCCGTGTATTTTTTGGCAAACAGAGCGACGGGCAGGTTATCAATAACTTCCTGCAAAAAGTTTTTGGAACGTAAAATTTCTTTTTCTTTTTCTCTGGTATGGGTAACGTCTTCGCCTATGGTAATAACCATCATAGGTTTGCCGTCGGAGGCAAATACAGGCACTTTAACGGCGTGTATTATGCGCTTTTTGCCGTCGGGGCCTATATATTCTTCCTCGGGCAGGTCCAGCGTTTTGCCGCTCTTTATTATGGCCTGCTCGCGCTTTTGATAAAATTCTTTTTGCTCATTACTTTCGTTTAATATGTCGCTTTCCGTACAGCCGTGTATTTCAAGCGTTTTTTTGTTTCTAAACAGCATTTCGCCTTTATCATCTCTTGCGTAAATAGCTATAGGAGCATTATTAAAAATAGTCTGAATAATGTTTTGCGTTTTAAAAGTTTCTTCTTCCTGTATATATCTTTCCGTTATATCCTGAGCAATGGTAAGCACGCAGGGCGGGTTATTGCCGCTGGCGGGAATAGGCACTTTTATAAGGTGCAGCATAATATTTGTGCCTTCTCTTGTGGTGTAAGGCTCCTGCTCGTATACTACCACTTTGCCTTCTTTTAAAATTTCCTCTTCTCTGGTTTGGTAACCTTCCGCGGCTTCCTGCGTTTGGTTTTGGTGCGCGCCTTTTGCGGCGACGGTTTCTTCCGTATCTTCAAAAATTTCCATTGTGCGCTTGTTCCAAAAGGTAAGCCCGCCCACCGCGCCGCGCGTATAAATGGCCATGGGGGCATAATCAAGAATGCTTTGTAAAAGGTTTCTGTCGCGCAAAATATCTTCTTCCTGTCTTTTGCGGTTTGTGATATCTTCAAATAAAGTAAGAACTGTGCTTATTTTACCCGTTTCGTCTTTTACGGGCGCTTTGAAAATATGCGCCACGCGCGGAGAACCGCCTTCATCGGTAAAAGACTGACAGTCGCTTTGCCAAAGCGCGCCCTGCGCGAACACTTCCGCGTCCTGCTCCAAATCGGCCGTAACGGCGGCGCGGTTGAAAGCTTTTGCGTTGCCGCCTTCTTTAAGACCCAAAATTTCCTGCGCGGCGTCATTGCTTATCACTATCTTGCCGTTTTTGTCCCTTACATAAAGGGCCATAGGTATTGTTGAAAATAAAATTTGCAGGTAGTTGCGGGATTTTAAAACATCAAGTTCGGCATTTTTTAAATTATAATCAGCGTCGGAAACTTCCTTTAAAACGGCTGCGCAGTATTTTACATCCCCGCTTTGGGAGAGGTAATTTATATCCCCCGTCGCGCAGCAGGTTTTTTGCGCGCAGGAAAAATTGAAAGTTAAGGTTACGCTGTCGTCAAAATCCAGCGCGCCCGAGGCTTTGGAAAAGAAAAATTTTAAATCTTTTTTGTCAAAAATATCGGCAAGAGTTTCAGGAGGGTTCTTAAGCCCGCAGAGCTCCATAAAAGAAGGATTGGCGTAAACTATTTTTTTATTGCCGCCGAAGATAAAACAAGGCTGCTTGAGGCGCGCAAACACCTTTGCGCTTTGAGCAATAAACTCGTCGGGATAAATATCTTTTTCTTTGCCGTCGGCGGGCCTGTTCATTATGTTTTTAACGGCTTGTAAAAAAGTATTTTCCTTTTTGTTTTTAGACATAAATCCTCCGCAGCTGCACAAACAAAAGTTTACACTAAGGCATATTTTACCTTAATGATACCATATTAAATACGCGTAATATATGCAATAGCGGTTTTTATTTTGGCGGGTTTAAAGCCGGTTTTGGGGCCGTGTTTAAACCGCCGCGGAATTTAGTCTTTTTCAAAGGTTATTATCTGCCAGCCTTCATCCTGCAGACTGGAAACTATGCTTTCCTGCACGGGATTAAACTTGTGGCGGTACTCTTTTTGAGTATAGGATTTTGTTATATTCTTTTTGCGCTTTGGCATAGCTCCCCCTTAAAATAATACTTTTTAGCTATTTTTAATAAATATAATTAGTTATATTATATTTTTAGGGATTTTGGAACATTTTTTTTAAAAAACACTCCCGCAGCGCGGAAAAACAAATTTTTATGAACGTAAAAAACAGCGTAAAAAAAGCGTCCTTTTGACAAGGACGCTTTTGCATTGCGTGGCTTTTGGGGTAACACTGCCTGATGCTAGGCAGTATGCGCGGGCCGGGAGGAGGAGGGCTTTGCGGAAGCTGGTCCCGCATTAAGGACCGAAGCGTTTAGGGCAAGGTCACAGCGATGCATAAATTTAATATCTGTAAAAATTTTCCCGCCTGATATATTAAGACCGGCGCGTTTAAATATTTTTTCCGTTTCAAGTTTAAAGGCTTGTATTTTTTGAGGGTCCCTGGCGTCTGTAAGCCAAAACTTTTTAAATTCGGCGTTTAAAAATAAAGCGCCTTCCTGCCACCAAAGCGGTAAAAATATTTTTTGCTTTTTAAGTTCCGCCGACATATTGCGGCTGTAGTTCATTACGGCAGTTTCAAAATTATGCAGGGTTTTAAGACGCTGCGGGGTTAAACTCTTTACCGTATACCATCTTGCCAAAAGATAATCCATAAAAAAACCTCCGTTATAATTTATTCTGCTTTTGTATTTCAACTGTCCACTGCTTGTCTTTTTTTGCGTCTTTGGCCTTTGCCCCGCCGTTTGGGAAAGCGGTGCGGACATAACTGCCGCGCACCTTATATTCGCCTATGGAGCAGCTTGGCACGCCCGAAAAATAATCTTTTAAAGTGCCGTCTATAAGATTGAACTCTCTGGCATAAGGCAAAAGATACTGGCGCCTTTCAAGCAATTCGTAAAGTATGTTGTAAAGTTCTGCCCAGGTAGCGCCGCTGTTTAAAGTCTGTTTTTTGCTGCCGTTTAAAGCCTTGGTTTTCATACACACACCTCTGCTACTTTTAATTAAAACACCCGCGGGGAGAGTGCCGCTTTTTTTGCGGCGTCCTTAAAATGTTTAAGGAGTGTTGGGAGAGCCGTCTCGCTTCCTTGGACGTTTAAGCCCAAAGCTGCTTGGCCCGCGGGTGTTTTGCCTGTCGGCCTGATTTGGTAAGATTTTGTTTTAAAATCGTATCAAATCTGATACAATCGTATCATACTATTTAAAATTTGTCAAATTTTTAGACGATATTGCGTTTGACTTTTAATGCTTTATTTGTTAAAAATTATATGGAGATACTATTTATGAACCTCGGACAAAAAATTGAGCTGCTGCTTAAAACTACGTCTATGACAAAGGTGGAACTTTCCAGAAAGCTCGGGCTTAAAGATTCCAGCGTTGTATCACATTGGGTAAAAAACAGATTTAAACCCGACAGGGATAATATGCTTAAACTTTCCCATGTGTTTGAAAAACCCGTCTCCTACTTTGCCGATGATAACTTTAATTACTGCGCCGAAACCGGAGAAGAAGAACAGACGGAAAGGAAGATTTACGAACTTCTTTCCTCCTTCCCCGCCACAAAACATATAGGCGTCATGACCGAGGTAAACACGGAATATTTTGACCTGCCCTATTACTGCCAGCCGGAAGAGTTTTTACCGGTTATGCTGGAAGTTAAAACCTCCGCCCCGTTTGCGCTTAAGGTAACCGCTCAGGCCGCCTGCCCGTGGGCAAACGCGGCAGAATACGCAATAGTCGTCCCCTCCTCTGCGGCGGGGCAGGGCAAACTGGCCCTTGTAAAAACGGACGGAAGATACTGCATTAAAAAATACTTTAAATATAAAGACCATATTATCCTTGAAGACAAAAACAAAAAGCAAAAGAGATTTAAACACGCCGATATTGAAGTTGCGGGCCAAATTCTTGCTTTTTACAGAAAACCCTTATAGCTAAAATTTAGTAAAATATAGTTGTAGAAGCCGCCAGGCAGCAGCGCGGCGGCGCGCCAGCGCATAAAATACCGGAGAAAATTAAATGATTATATTGTGTTTGAACTGCGGAAGCTCTTCCGTAAAGTACAGTCTTTTTGACCATGCAAATAAAAGAAATATAGCCGTCGGCCTTATAGAAAAAGTAGGTTATAACGACGCCGTAATATCCCAAGAAGTTCCCGGCAAAGACAAATACGAAAAAACAGCTCCCTGCCCTGATTTTAAAACAGCCATTCAGTGGGTTTTATCCACTTTAACCGATAAAGAACTCGGCGTTATTAAGGATATGAAGGAAATCAACGCCGTAGGCCACAGAGTGGTACACGGCGGGCCTTTGGAAAAATCCGTCCTCATCACCCCAGAAGTTATACAGCTTTTAAAAGATATTTGCGATTTAGCCCCCCTCCACAACCCCGCCAACGTTTTGGGTATGGAAGCGGCTATAGCCGTAATGCCCGACATTAAACATATCGTAATTGCCGACACAGCCTGGCATCAGGCTATGCCCGCGCATACCTATATGTACGCTTTGCCTTACGCCTGGTACGAAAAGCATAAAATGAGAAGATACGGCGCACACGGTACCTCTTATCTTTACAATGCCAAACGCGCGGCCGCGCTTTTGGGCAAAGACCCTTTTGACTGCAACCTTATTATCTGCCATATCGGCAACGGAGCAAGCGTTAACGCTGTTAAAAACGGCCTCTCTTACGATACCAGCATGGGTTTAACCCCGCTTGAAGGCCTTATAATGGGTACAAGATGCGGAGATTTTGACGCTTCCGTCGCTTTCCAGATGATGGAAAAGGAAAATATTTCCCCCAAGGAAATGTATAACATCTTAAACAAAAAATCAGGCGTGCTTGGTATTACGGAAAGATTTCAGGACAGACGCGATATTGAACTTGCCGCAGAAAATGGCGACGCCAGATGCCAGCTTGCCGTTGATATGGAAGGCTACCGCATTAAAAAGTACATAGGCGCTTACGCCGCCGCTTTAGGCCGCGTGGACGCAGTTATATTTACAGCCGGCGTGGGCGAACGCGGGCCGATATACAGAGAAATTGCCCTTAAAGATATGGAATATATGGGCATTAAGTACGATAAGGACCGCAACTGGGCCGCAATGACAAAAAATGCGGAAAGCTTAATTTCCACGGAAGACAGCCCCGTTAAGGCCTTTGTAATCCCGACCGACGAAGAAATTGTATTTGCAGAAGACGTTGCCGCAATATGTAACGGCACTTACGACATACATACAAACTTCAAATATTCCTTTCAGGAGAAAGGTTACAGAAATTCTTTAAGAGATGAATCCTTAAAGAAAGAACTTAAAAAGAAACCTTTCTTAAAGAAAGCAATTATAAACACACCAAAAGAAATTTTGGGCGAATAATCAATCCTGACGCACAAAACCCCCGCTTAATCAGGCGGGGGTTTTTTATTTGTATCTCTGCGGAAAGTTATTTAAGCACGGTAAAGTTTACCTGATAGGTTTTTGCGGGCGTTACCAGTTTTAAATTAAATTTACCGACGGTAAGCGGCCAAAAACATTTTTGCGGATTACATTTATATTCCCTGCCGTTTACAAACCATTTACCCTGCGCGTCCGCCTTAAAAAGCAGTTGTTGGGAGGACTGAGGAACGGCGGGGTCAACCTTAAAAATATCCCCGTCTGCGGGAAAGATTATGCCCGCCTCCGTCTTACTTTCCTGCGCCGAGCCGCCGTGTTGCGCTTTAGTTAAATTACACGGCTTTGGCAATTTGCCTAAAGGGAAAACTTCCGTAATTTTTAAAGGACAGTCCTTGCCTGCCAAAAGGCCGCTTTGCGCGCAAACTTCCGCCACGGCAATTGTTTGGGGCTTATCAAAAGAAGTATTGTTGTTCACCTGCGCCTGAGGATATTGCTCCTCCAAGAACATAAAAATATCTTTTAAAAGCGGCGCAGCGCCCGTTATGCCCGACACTTTTCTCATCGGCTCGCCGTCAAAATTACCCGTCCATACGGCGGCGGTAAAACGTTTATTGTAACCTGCGGCAATATTATCCCTGTAATCTTTGGAGGTGCCTGTTTTGGCGGCAAAACTAAACGGTAAATTTAAAGGGGAATTAAGGCCAAAGGCGGGGCTTCTTGCGGCGTTATCGGCAAGAATATTTGTGGTCATAAAAGCGGCCTGCGTTGATATTGCGCGGCGGGCTGTACCCGTCTGATAATCGGTAGGCTCAAGCGTAAAGCGCACGGGCGTCCACATTCCGCCGTTTGCCAGAGCGCGGTAGGCATTGGCAAGTTCTAAAAGGCTGACCTCTCCGTTACCTAAAGCTATGCCAAGACCGTAATCCTGAGCGGGTTTTGTGAGTGTGGTAAAACCGACTTTACGCAAAGTTTCCAAAACTCTGCCCACTCCTATTTTTTGCGCCACCGCGACGGCGGGAATATTGTAAGAACAACCCAAAGCGCGGCGCAAAGTTACATCGCCGTGGTATTCTTCGTCGTAATTTTTGGGGCGGAAGCCGCCTTCAAAAAAAGTATCCTCGTCTTTAATTTTGTCGGAGGGAAGAAAACCGTTTTCAAACGCGGCGGCGTAAACAAAAGGTTTTAAGGCCGAACCGGGCTGACGCAAAGCTAAAACACCGTTAACAAAACCCTGCGATTTTTCGTTAAAATAATCGGCCGAGCCGACAAAAGCAAGAATATCGCCCGTGGCATTATCAAGCACAATAACAGCCGCGTTGGAAACTTTATGCTTTTCCAATTTTTTAAGATATTCAGGTACAATTTTTTCTATATAAAGCTGTATATTGCCGTCTATGGTTGTTTTTAAGCGGCCCGTGCAGGGATAGTTTTTAGAGATAAATTCCGCATAATGCGGCGCGCTGAAAGGGGTTGGCGCGGAGGAGAGAATTATTTTTTCGCCAAGCGCGGCGCGGTAAAGTTCCGCGTTGATAAAACCGTTCTTAAACATTTGCTCCAAAACAAAATCTCTTCTTTTAAGCGCGGCGGAAAAGTTTTTACGCGGATTATATCTGACGGGGGATTTTATTATGCCCGCCAAAAATGCCGACTGGGAAAGCGAAAGCCCCGCCGCACTGTTGTTAAAATATATTTTTGCGGCGGCCTCCACACCATAAATATTACCGCCCAAGTTTACCGTGTTAAAATAAGCTTCCAGTATTTGCTGTTTGCTAAGTTCCCCCTCCAGCTTTAACGCGCCCAAAGCCTGCCTTATTTTTGCGGTAATTGTTTTTTGCTTAGGCTTGCTTGCGCTTACAAGCTGCTGGGTTATTGTAGACGCGCCCGATACCACCTGCCCCGCACCGAAGTTTTGCCACGCTGCGCGGGCGACAGCCTGTAAATCCACGCCGCCGTGTTCAAAAAACCTTTTATCTTCAGCCGCCAAAACCGCAAGTACAAAATACGGGCTGACATCGTTTAAATTAACGGGCAGTAAAAAATTATCCTTGCCCGAAATTATATTTCTTAAGGGATTATAATATCTGTCCGTTACCGTGCAGGAAGCCGAGGGCAAAACGCCGCTTTGCGCCGCCGAAAAAGAGGCAGCGCAAAGCAGTAAAACGCAAGATATTATTTGTTTAAACTTCATTGTATTTGCAATGTGTTAAACGCGGCCGACCTGCCGAAAACCTCGGGCGCGTACATTTGACTTGCCGTCGCAAAAGGCACGGCGTAAGAACCCGCCGCAACAGCGCGTACTTTATACTTAAAGGTATAAGTTCCCTTAGGCATAAAATCTGCAAAGGCAACAACGCGGTCGTCATAATTTTCCACACGCTCAAAAGGATTTGAAGCATAAAAATCTTCCCCTTCCTGGGCGGAATCTTCCCGCGTTTCCGTGGCAAGCGTGGTATCAATAACCTCAAACCCTGCGGGCAGGAAATCTTCCAATATTACAAAAGTTCTCTCCTGTCCCGTTGTTACGGTTACGGCAATTTCTGCGCTTTGCCCCGTCTTTAAAGGCAGTGCGGCGTTTATTACTTTACTGACGGTAAAACCCGCGTTTTGCGCCGCAGCTGAAGGCCACGCATAATAACTTAAAGCCGTTTGATAATAAAGCGTGCCCTGTCCGTTTTTGCTGATTTGAGCCTGAAGCGAATTTTTATTTTTAAAGAGAGGGTTTAAATCTTCCTTAAAAGTTTGCAGCTCTTCCGCGCGGTCTTTAAACACGGCGGAGGCAAAGGCTGAACCGTTAAGTTTAACTTCCGCCGTAAAGTCCGCTGGCTGCGCTTCCTTAGTTTTTATATACTCGCTTAAGGCCCTGAAAGCGGCGGCATTATCCGTCGTAACGCCAAGGCCGCCCTTTGCGCCCAAAGCGGCGTTAAGCCACGCGGCGGCTTTATAATCCTGCGCAAAACCGCCTTCCTCAAGCAAGGCTTCCAAGGCAAGCGCGGTAACTTTTGCGCTGCTGCTGTATATCCACTTTTCGGGAGCGGATTCAAAATGTAAAGTTTGAGGCGTCTGCGCCGCGTAATTTAAAATATCTCTTTTAAGTTCCGCCGCCTGCGCGCCAAATTCCAGCGCGTGCGCCGCCTTAAGAAGATAAATCTTGCCTTCCAAGCCTAAAGAGGAACGCGCCGCATATAGATTATTAAAATAAGCCCCCGCGTTATTATTGCCGTAAAGCGCAAGCGCGTAAACGCCGTAAGCTTTGGCTAAATAATCTTCCTGCGCGCTGTATTTATAAACGCTTTCCTGCTTGGCGGAAAGATAAGAATTAAGCCACAAAACGGCTTTATCAACAGTTTCTTTATCCGTAGTATAACCCTGCTTTTGCGCGGCAAACAAAACATCAAGCGCATAGGCGGTAAGGTAAGCGTCGGCATAGCGGCTGCCCTGCCAATAAGCAAAGCCGCCCGACGGGGTTTGATAGCCCGCAATCTTATCAACACTTTCCTGCGCAATCTTTTTTATATCTTCGGGTTTGACGCCGAAAGTCTGCAAAATATCGCCGCCAAAGATATAAGGCGTAAGTTTGGATAGTCTTTGCTCAAGGCAGTAATAGGCATAATTATCAAGGAAGTCCGCCGCCGTTTTTATATTAAGCGCGGCGCTTGAACCAAGAGTAATTTGGAAATCTACAGGCTGGCCCGCCAGTATATCCGACGGCTTTTGTATAACTTCCGCCGCCTCGCCCTGCGTAACGCCCGAAGACGCAAAATTTTGCCGCGGGCTAAAGCCCAAAAGCGGTAAATTTACCTTAAGGCCGTCGCTACCCTGCGTGTTTTGCGCGGTAAACGCAAATACCGCCTGCCCCGCTTTTTTAACGGTGCAGCGGCCTTTTACGGTAGCGCTTTTGCCCGCGCCTATATAAACTTCGCTCTGCTGCGCGCCGCTAAAAGTCAAATCCCCTTCCGTCTTAATATTAACAACGGTTTTAAGGTTATCCTCTTTGGTATAGTTATATACCACCGCGCCGCAGTCAAAGGTATCGTTAATTCTGGCAAAGCGCGGGAGTAAAGGTTTTACCATAAGCGGTTTTGAAACATCTATAAAACTTTGTGCGGAGCCGAATTTATCTTTATCGGCCGCAACCGCTATTATGCGGAATTTTGTAAGGTTATCGGGCAGAGTAAAGGAAAGTTTTGCCTGACCTTTTTTATCCGTATTAACCGTGGCGGAGTAAAACGGAACAAATTTAAAATTATTCCTTAAATCTATACCGCCCAGTTTACTGTTGCTTCCGCCGCCGCCCCTGTTTTCCCCCTTCTGCCCAAAGCTGCGCTGCCCGATAAGGAAAAGCCTGTTGTCGGCGGTTGTAACGGCAAGCGGCACGGGTTCGTAAAAGTAAGAAAATATATCAGGCGTTTTATAATCCGTTAATGCCAAAACGCCCTCGTCCACGGCGTAAACCGTAAGCGCGGCGGCATTATTTTTGCCCTTATAATTTTTTACGTTTACCGTAACATTTACCGTTTGAGCGGGTTCGTAATTTTGCTTATCCGTGGTAATGGACGGGGTAAGTTTAAATTGTGCGGGCGCAATATCTAAAGCTATGTAGCCGAATTTGGCCTGAGGCTTGCCCAAGTCCTCGCCTTTCGCGCCATATGCGGCAAGTGCGCTTCTGCCCTGCGTAAGCACAACGCTTACAAAAACATTGGGCGCAAAATTATCTTTTACGGGTATTTTTACATACTGCGCGCCGCCTTTAATTTTAACCGCGTCGGAGTACAAAATCCCTTCTCTTTCAACGGTAATCAAAGCATAGGCTGTTTTGAAAGGGGATTTTATAAGAATTTTTGCGCTGTCGCCTGGGGCATACTGCGCTTTATCGGCAACCAGTTGCAAAATATCGTCGTCCTGCTGCTGCCAATAAGCCTCGCCCTGCGCGGAAACATAAAAACTTGCGCTGCTTGTGTTAACTCGGCCCTGCTTATCTTTAGCTTTTAAAATAAGGGAGTAACTGCCTGCTTTGGTCGGCGTAAAGCTCCAATCCGTTTTGCCCGTATCGTTTAAAAAGTTAAAGCGGCTTATGGTTTGAATACGGTCATTACTTATCCACTCCAGCCTGCCGCTGACGCCTGTTTTTCTGACGCTTAAATAGTCCCTGCGTTCAAGCACGGCTTCTATGTCCGTTGACGGGACAAGGTTGCCCTGCGCGTCCGTGCAGACTATTTGTAGGCTGTACGGTTTGCCTTCCTCCGCAATATTGGAAGGCGTTTTAATACCTATAAAAATATCAGACGGTAAAACCTCCGCCGAAGCGCGCGCGAAAAGCTGTTGATTTTGCGGGCTTAACACGCCAGCCTGCGCGTAAACGCTTGCCGCGTAATTAAGCGCGGGCAGTTTTACGGATAAAGCGCCGCCGCCCTTACCGTCCAGTTTGGAAGTTTGGCTTAAAAGTTGCGTTTCCGTAAGGTTGGAATATAAATTATAGTCGGTAAAATTATAACCTTCCCACCCTTTGGGGGAGAAGTATAAAGGCGCAAGTTTAATATCCCATTTGGCTTCCGCCCCGTCCAAAACCCCGCCGAACATATATTGCGCGCTTAAAGCAAAATCTGCCTTACCGCCCGCAAAATAACGCTTGGAGAGCGGCGCAAGCTGAACCTTAAACTCCGCCGCTTTAACGGCTTCCGCGCGGAAGTCCTGATTAAAGTTTTGCCCGTCCGCCTCTACGCGGATATTATAAGTACCCGTCGGTGCGGAAGCAGGCAGGGAATAAACATAATCCGCCGCGCCGTCATTTACGGGCAGGGTTTTATTTACAACTTCCTCGCCGCGCGGGTCTGTAATAACTAAAGATATTTGCTTTGCGGAAGAATAAGTAATACCGCCGCTTTGCATACTGCGTAAAATGGTTTTTATACGCACGTCTTCGCCCGTTCTGTATATGCCGCGCTCGGTAAATATAAAGGCTTTAAGCGGCTGCGCCTTAGGGCTGTAATCATAGCTGATATTAAAGCGCCAAGGCTGTATGCCGTCGTTAAAAGAGGAGGAGATTAAGGCAATATTTTCCCCGTCTTTAACAAAAGCCCAAATTTCGGGCGCGCCCCAGGGTTCCTGCACAATATCTTTAAGCTCGGCCCAACCGGGCGCAAGAGCAATGCCGCTGCCGTCCGTTTTGCCCTGCCATAAAATTTTATTTTCCGCACTCCTCAGTTCAACTTCTTTATTTTTTGCGGGCTTGCCGTCTTGCAGATATGTGGCCCAGACAAGTATATTTTTGGGCGATATTTTTATGCTGAGGCCCATATTTGTAACATTGTCAAAAGAATTTTGCCAGCAGGTTTCTTTTTTGGCGGACGGTTTTAGAAATTGCGTAAACACAATGCCCGCGTTTAAGGGCGCAAGCGCAGGCGATAAATCTATAAAGGAATTTACACCCTCGTCCTTCTTTATATTAGGCTGCCAGATTTTTGTAATAAAGCTGCCGCTCAGTTCCTTTCTCTCACACCAGTTTTGCGTGTTTCTAAAGAACGGAATGAACGAAGCATAATCTATAAGCTGCTTTTCCACCTTAATCTGCCCCGCGTTAACCGCGGCGGCGGGGTGATAGGGCTTTAAATAGCTTTCTATAACGCCGAAGCCGCCCTTAAAATCCACGGAAGGACAATAACCGTCATTGCCCCAGTCAAAGGAAATATCACGCCCGAGTTTTTGACCGAAAACATCCTTTAACGCGCCGTTTATTTTTACTTTATATGTCTGCCCCGCTTTAAAATACAAACCGCACAGAGGCATTTGATAGACAGAAACTTTTTTGCCGTTTATTTTAATTTCGCTTTGATAACCGCTGTTACTTTCGTCGCAGGGTTTAAAGTCCAAAGCGGGCGAAAAGGAAATATTTTTATATATCTCCCCCGCTTCAACAGGATTGCTGAAAGATAAAACAGGCGTATTGGGCAAACAATCATTAGGCGGATTTTGCGCCAATGCCAAAGGACCGTATGTTTGGAAATTTAAGATATAATCTTTTGCCATACCCAAAGGGCCGACCTCCGACAAAAGACCTTGATTGAAAATAAGTTTGTAGGAAGCGTCTTTTTTAAGCGGAACGGAAGGCTCTATAACAATAATATTTTTGGCGGGGATATCGGAATATTTAAAATATTTGTCAAAAAGTTCGGGGGTTATTTTGCTTATTTTTATGCTGACGCGCGCGCCCGCGTTAACCAGTTCCGTATAGGCGGCAATTTGCGCCATATCGGGCGGCATATTAAAGGCGGCCATAATTTTGGGCGCGGGACTTATCCACTTTTCCCCGTCGTAAGGTATACTTTGCAAAACCTGCGGGCGCGGGGTGGAAAAAGTCCATTCAATATCTTTTGCAAGCGCGTCGCCTGATGCCGCGGCCTTAAGGCCCGCTTTAACCTTTACGGTAAACGCGGTTGCGGCAGGCAAAGGAGCGGCGGGCGTGAAAGTTAAAGTTTGCGTGCCAAGCCAGCGGCAGTCGCCTTTAATTGCGGGGGATATTTCCAATGGGCAGGAGGCGGAATCAATTTGACTTTGCGCGCCAAGCGCGGCAACAGGCTTATTAAAAGTTACAGACGGAGTAATCTCCGCCGCGTATTCGTCCAAATTGCCCTGCGGGCGCATAGAAACAGCCTGAAGCTGCCCCCAAACCGCTCCGCTTAAAGTCAAAAAAACTACAGCCGTAAAAAAAAGCCTTTTCATCTTTAAAACCCCCTAAAGTTTGCTATACTTAATATATCAGCACTATAACATATTTTATAAAAATATAATTTCTGCGGAGGTTCTATGCTTCTTGGTCCTGTAAAAGCTTTATACAACATAAAATATTATCTTTCCGGTCTTAACAAATCGGCATGGAAAGCGGTTTTGTTTAATATATACCTTTTTATTATAACCGCCGTATTTATTGTGGTAATAACTTACTTTACTGGCAAACCCGTAGTGGATAATATTATTGATAAGATAGCCTATTACACGCCGGAAATTACCGTGCAGCAGGGCGTAGTTACCGTTAATAACGACGAGCCGCTTTTAATAGAACCCAAAGAACTTGACGGTTATAATATACTTTTTGACACGGGCAGAACAGAGCCGCTTTATCCTACGGAAATGACTCAGGCCAATACCATTTTGGCGGTAACTTCCGACACGGCATATCTTAATATACAAGACCAGTTCCAGGCAACGGAAATACCAGAAGACGTCAATATGTCCATTACCCCGCAGACAATACTGCAAAATAAGACAACAATAGGTAATATCATACTTTATACCGTTACGATAATTATAGTTTTGGCGCAGATTATAAAAATTCCGCTTTTGATAATTATCGCTTTTATAATGACAGCCATAGTAAACGCTTTTACGCGCGCCGCGCTGGCGCCTTCCAAGATATTTAAACTTTCCTGCTATATGCAGGCCCCCGTAACCGCGCTTTACATTATAAATTACGCTTCCCCCGTTAAGATGCCGCTTATATTCTTTGTGTATTTGATAATATTCGGCATATACGCGCAGTTGGTTATCTCTAAATATGACCCCGCGCAGGAAGACGAAGCGGAAGAAGAAGATAATTCCCCTTTAACGGCGGAGAAAGAAGAAGAAGAGCAGGATTCGTTTGAAGATATTAACCAAGACCTTCCCCTGCCAGAAGATAAATCTTTTGAAGAAGAGCAGGACCATGGCCATGATACTGAAGATAAAAAGTAAATTCAGTTCCGCCCACAGACTGCCGTGTTACGACGGTGATTGCAGCAATCTGCACGGGCATACCTGGCAGGTGGTCTTTGAGATAGAAGGGCCGCTTGGGCAAAGCGGAATGATATATGATTTTAAGCTTTTAAAAGCTATGCTTAAAGACGCCCTGCCCGACCATAAATATTTAAACGATTTGCTGCCCAACCCGACGGCGGAAAACCTTTGCGCCTACCTTTTTGATAAAATTTCCGCCCTGTTGGGGCAAAAAAATCTTATCCTTAAAACCCTTGAAGTGTGGGAAAATGACGATGCCGCCGCAATCATCAGAAAGTAATCTTCTTAAGATAAACGAAGTCTTTTACTCCGTACAGGGCGAAGGCAAATACGCCGGTACGGCTGCCGTATTTATAAGACTTGCGGGCTGCACTATGGGCTGCGCGTGGTGCGACACAAAGTACGCGCAAAAAGTTAATTTTGAACTTTCCCCCGCCGAGATTTTAAAGCTTATACAACAATACCCCGCAAAAACCGTTATAATAACCGGCGGAGAGCCGACGGAACAAAACATTATTCCGATGCTTGAGGTTTTAAAACAAAACGGTTTTGAAATACATTTGGAAACAAACGGCGCGCATGATATTGATACTTCACTTATTTACTGCGTAACCGTATCTCCCAAAAAGCATCCGCTTGAAAGTATGCTTAAAAAAGCTGACGTTATTAAGCTTGTTATAGACGGAACTTTAAGCGAAAGAGAGATACTTGAATACAAAAAATACGCCAATGCCAAAACAACGCTTTACCTTCAACCCGAAGGCAACAAACAGGAGAATACCCGATTATGCCTAAAAATAATACAAGAAAACCCGTCAATAAAACTAAGCCTGCAGCTGCACAAACTGATAAACATAAAGTAACGCAGGAAGTTATCGGCAGCCACATAAACGATATATTAACTTATATCGGGGAAAATCCCTCGCGCGAAGGCCTTAAGGAAACACCTAAGCGTATGATAAAAAGCTGGGAAACCCTTTTTAAAGGCTACGGCCAAAAACCCGAAAGCGTGCTTAAAACTTTTACGGAAGGCTCCTGCGACGAGATGGTTATACTTAAAGACATAGAATTTTACAGTATGTGCGAACACCATTTTATGCCGTTTTTCGGCACAATAAGCATAGGCTACCTGCCCAATAAAAAAGTTATAGGCATCTCCAAACTTGCCAGACTGGTGGAAATTTACAGCCGCCGCCTGCAAATACAGGAAAAGCTTGTAGCGCAAATTGCCGACAGTCTTATGGAAAACCTTAACCCGCTGGGCGTTATGGTGGTATGCAAAGCAAAACATATGTGCATTTGCAGCCGCGGCGTGCAAAAGCATAATGCGGAAATGATTACCAGCGCATTGCGCGGCGTGTTTAACAAACACGAAGTGCGTCAGGAATTTTTACAGTTCGTACAAAAAATTTAACCTGCGGAGATATCCCCGTGAAACCGCTTATAATGGGCATTTTAAACACTACGCCCGACTCTTTCTTTGACGGCGGCAAATACAACGCCCTTAACGCGGCCTTAAAGCGGGCGGAAGATATTCTTGCCCAAGGCGGGGATATTATAGACGTCGGCGGGCAATCCACACGCCCGGGCGCGGCGGACCTTACGGAAGAAGAAGAAACATCGCGCGTACTGCCCGTTATAAAAGAAATAAAAAAACAATTTAAAGACGCCGTAATATCCGTTGATACATTTAACTATAACACGGCTAAAGCCGCCGTGGAAAACGGCGCAACAATAATAAACGACGTAAGCGCTATTGCCGATATCCGTCTGGCAGATTTAGCGGCCTCTTATAATACCAAACTTGTAATAATGCATATGCGCGGCACGCCAAAGGGCGGGCAAACTTTAAGCGAATATGACGACATACTTAAAGAAATAAAAGAATTTTTTGAAGCCAAAACAAACCTTGCCCAAGCGAGCGGCGTGGAAGCAAAAAATATAATATTAGACCCCGGTCTGGGCTTTGCCAAAACAAGAGAGCAAAATTGGTTTTTGCTGGAAAATCTTAAATATTTTGACTGCTTAAATATGCCGCTTTTAATAGGCGCGTCGCGCAAGTCTTTTACGGATAAGACTTTGGAACTTTCCCTTAAAGCGGCAAAGCTGGCTTATGACGCACACGCCCGTATACTTCGCGTCCACGACGTTAAAGAAACAAAAGATTTTTTGGAGGATATTGCCCGTGAACAAAAATAAAACAGTAAGTATAACCGTTGAATCTTCCTTCCGCGCGGCGCACTGGCACGACAAAAGCTTAAATGAACCGCTGCACGCCCATAATTTTTGCTACGGCGTTACACTTGCGGGCGAACTTAATGATGAGGGCTTTTTAGTGGATTTCCGCGCGCTGCAAACTGATTTAGAAAAACTAAACGCCCGTTTGGAAAATAAAAATCTAAATGAACTTTTCCAACACCCTACTACGGAAAACCTTGCCATTTATATCTTTGAAGAGGTTGCAAAAACATACCCGCAGATAAGCAAAGTAACAGTAAATGAAAAAGAGGGCTTTAGCGCAACCTATGAAGGATAATACGGTTTATATTTCTTTCGGCGGAAATAAGGGCGACGCTTTAGGCAATATAAAAGCGGCCGTTGCCGCGCTGGGCAGAGCGGGGCGGGTTACGGCTATTTCCCCCCTGTTTAAAACCAAGCCCGAGGGCTTTTTGGAACAGGAAGACTTTATTAACGGCGCGCTGCGCCTTTCCACAACTTTACCGCCGCAGGAACTTTTAGCCGAACTTAAAAAAATTGAAACCGCGCTGGGCAGAAAGCCTGCCTTTAAAAACGCCCCGAGAGAAATTGACCTTGATATTATTTTTTATAATGACTCCGTGCTTAAAACGCCCGAACTTACCATACCCCACCCCCTGTGCCATAAAAGAGAATTTGTATTGCTGCCGCTAAGCTTTATAGCGGCGGATTTTACACACCCCTCGCAAAAGAAAACCGTTAAAACCCTGCTGAAGGAACTTATGGCGGACAGGAAATCCTCCTGCCAAAAAATTGATGACAGTTTGCTTTAAATATTTATAGAATTTCAGTAAGAAGTACAAATTAAGGAGGGGACATGAAAAAACTTATACTTACGGCAGTTGTTTTTTGTTTTGCGCTGGCTGCCAACGTTAAAGCCGAGCCGTGCCACTTTGGCAAGGACTGCAAAAACGGGCAAAAAGCCGTAGCGGAACAACAGGCCGCAAAAAATAAAACCTTTAAGAAGAACTCTAAGGAATACGCAAAGAAAAAGCACGCAAAAGAGAATCACGGCAAAAAATGCGGCTGTGATAAAGCCGCGAAAGAAGGCAAAGAATGCCCTTGCGCTAAAGAAGCTAAGGAAGGCTGCCCTTTTGCAAAAGCAAAAGAAGAAGGTAAGGCCTGCCAATGCGGTAAAGACGCTAAAGACTGCAACTGCGGGAAAGCTTTAGGGGCGGAAAAGGGCTGCGGCTGCGATAAAGCGGCAAAAGAAGGTAAAGAATGCCCGTGCGCCAAAGAAGCTAAAGAAGGTTGCCCTTTTGCAAAAGCAAAAGAAGAAGGTAAAGCCTGCCAATGCGGTAAAGACGCTAAAGACTGCAAATGCAATAAATAAGTAATGGTTTTAAAGATATAAAAGCGGCGGTTACTAAAGTAACCGCCGCTTTTTGTTTTATCAAATATTAACTATTTGCAAGCTTTGTACAAAGTGCCGCATAAGCAGCCGCCTGATGTAAATCTGCAAGAGTTTCCATTGTAAAAGCCGCAATCGCAGCTACAAAGAGTTGGATTCCACGTGCCGCCGCAGTCTGAACACAAAGCCGCTGTATCAGAGTCGCAGGGTAAAGCTTCACATCCCGTTGTATCACAAGCAGACCAAGTTCCGATATTCCATGCTCCCGTGGTTGTATTGCACGTAACAGTTCTGGTTTGTGTTCCGCAGGTTTTGCAGGTCTGCGTGCTGATGGGACGCGTTGAGGGCGAACAGGAATAAGTTGAACCGCCGCCGCCGTCTGAAGGACACTTGGCGGGAATACCGGTACAGGCATAGTTTCTGTAATTGCTTTGGAACTCTATAAAATATTCGCACTGACAGGCTTCGTGATATTCTCCGCTTTGTACACAACCTGCCTCGTCGCTGCCGCCGCCGTAAACTTTGGGAGTACATTGTTTAAGATTGCCGTTGGCGCAGATACATTCCGCACTGTCGGCAGCAAACTGGTTGCAAACCGCAGCGGCGGAAGTGATTGTATTATCGGCATTACAAATTACGTTTGAGCCCGAGCACATTGTAGCATCAACAAAAAGCAGTGATTTGGAGCCGTCGCAACAGCACTTCGTCGCATTCCAGCTGTCCCCAATCTGATTATTACATCTGTCTATATCCGCCTGAGGAGCGGTGCAGGTATTTGTGCTGCCCGTGCCTTTACAGGCTAAAACCGTATAATCTTTAAGAACGTCAGCTGTATTTTTTGCTTTAACGCTTCTCCATTCCAATCCTTCGGAACAACCCGAAGGAGCAGGGAACGATATACCGTCTATAATAATACTTGAAGATAAAGGAAGCCTTACAACCCTGTTAATAAGGTTTACGTCGCGCGCGACAACGGTTGTAAGCAAAGGCGCTTTAGTACCCACAACAACGCCGCCCGCGTAAGCCTCGCCCTGCAGTTCAACTGCCTTGGCCTTCATAACGGAGGTATTAGAGGTAGGTCTTATAAATAAATTGCCCTTTACGACCACAGGCTTGCCGAAGGAAGCGGTTGTGGTAACTATATTTAAAGTCGCGCTGTTTGCTTTAAGAGATTTAACGGTAACGGAGTTTGTTTCAGTCGCGAACTGAGCCTTGCTTTTTGTGGATATCTTATCGTAGTACCCCTGCTTGACGGGCACATAAGAAATTGTATCCATAACCTGCGCCGTCGCAGTAAAAGAAAGCGCGGCGAAAGTGAAAAACAGAGCAAAAAATTTAAAAAAATTATTTTTATTCATAAATATATACCTTCTTTTAAAGAAGCCGCTTTTTGAGCGTCAAAATATAATACTATATTGTTGATAAAATAAGCGAAATTGTCAACAGTAAAACTTACTCTTAAAATAACAATCCCCCGTTTAAGCGGGGGATTGGTTTTTAAATTCTTACTGATATAGTATAGGGCTTTGATTTCTTTCAGCCTTTTCCTGCGCTTTTTGCGTTTGCTTTTGCTTATATTCGCCGTAATCTTTTATCTTTTTATCCGTACCGCTTTCTTTTGCGGGCTTAACTTCTTCTTTCTTTACGGGGAATTTATAGGAAATTGAGGCCTGATATACTTTATCGTCGTTAAACTGCGGGTTAAGAATTGTGCCGAAGTCAACTTCAAAACCAAACAGTTTTAAGCCGAAGCCTATGGAATATTCATTTTCAATTTCTTCCATAAGTTTTAAACCGCCGCGTACGGAAAGTATATCCATAAAAACAGCTTCGCTGCCAAGGCGCACGCGGTTTTCTTTTTCTCTTACATAAGCAAGATAATCAGCGGTTAAGGTCCACCTTAAATAATCCACATCAACAGGGGTAAAAAACACACCCGCCGCAATGGTATAGGGCAGGGGGTCTTCTTCCTTTATGTATTTAACCTTTGAGCCTATATTTTTAAAAGCCGCACCGACGCCGAAATGTTTATCAAGCACAGCCTGGTACCCCGCGTCAAAAGCAAAAACATCTGCGGTAACATTGCCGGAAACAGGCTTAGGCAGGGTTGAGCGTATATACTTGGCGTTTATACCCAAATAATGTTCCAAATCGGAAGAGCTGCCCATAAAATCCCAGGTATTCGTGCCGATATGTTCGCCCACGCTTAAAGCGAGTGAGGTATCTTTACCTACGCTTCTTGTTGTAACGCCGTCTTCCATATCGCCTTTGTCAAACATATAAACCGACGCGCCGATATTAAGCGGATGATTGCCGAAGAAACTTAAAAAACCTACAGGCGCGGCAAGGCCGCCGTAGGTATAGTTCATATCCATAGCGCTTTCAAAAGTAGTGCCTGAAAGCTGAAAGCTCTCCACCCTTCCCAAAGCGGCGGGGTTATAAAAAGATGCGCCCGTGATATCGTCGGCATAAGCAACCGCCGCGCCGCCCATACCGTAATACTTTGCGCCCATATCCATTTTAAGAAAAGGCAGGGCCGTTATACCGCTGTCGGCCGCGCAGACAAAAGCCGCGGAGGAAAAAATTAAAGAAGATGAAAGTATGATAGTTTTTATATTTTTCATATTATTTCACCACCACAAGCTTTTTAAGCTGCTTGTTTATTCCCGCGCCGTCAACGCGCAGCAGATAAACGCCGCTGGCCACCGTATTGCCGCTTTCGTTTGTACCGTCCCATTCAAGAACATCGGGCAGGGAAGTGGTAATGTCGCCGTCCTTAAGGGTTTTTACCAAAAGGCCGTCAATGGTAAATATCTGTACCTTTATTTTTCCCGCTACGGGCGGAGCAATTTCTATTTTAATTTTGCTCCCTGTCGCAGGGTTAAAAACAGCTTGTCTTATGTAAATTTCTTTACCGCTTGTAACGCTGTTTCTGATAGGGTTGGAGATACCCAAAGAAACTATGCCGTAATCGTGTTCGGGCAAGGTGGTATAGCTTGAGTTTGTACCTGTTACATCACTTCTTAACTTGCCGAAAGCCTGAAGGTAAATAGTATTATTGCCCAGCGTGCTGAACCCGCTGCCGAACTGTACCGTTGCGGTAATGGTTCCGTTTGCCGTATTGTAAACGGGCGAGCCTACCATAGAAAGATATGTGCCCGTTAAAGTATCCGCGCCCGTAATCGGGTTTAGGTTTTCGTCCAAAACGCGCACAAGGTGGAAAGAGTCTACCCTGTTAGGCATCCATTGGCTTAGGCCGAGGGCGACGGGTAAAGACCCGCTAACCGCTCTTGAAGTTTCATAAGGAACCGTTAAAGTCATTTGCAAACCGTCGGTAAAATCGGTAACGGAAGTGGGTAAATTACCCACATTGCTGCCCGAGGCAAATTTAAACGCCAGCCTGTACGAGCCCGTATCATTTGTAACGGTGGCGGGGTAATATCCCTGGTCCATTTTAAACACGCCCAAAAGATAGCGGCCCGTATTGCCGTTAAGGCGGGAGGGCGCGGCAAAATTAAGCGTTACGGAGGGGCTGGAGGTGGTGATATTATACTGCCCGCCGGAAAGTTCGGGAGAAACAATATCAACAACCGTTTTAAGATTTGCGTCTAAAAGGAATAAGCCGAAAGCGAGGTATCTGTCGGGCGACATATTTTCCACCTTAGGCAGATAAAGAGAGGCTTCAAAGTTGCCTTCGGGCAGGGAAACGGAATAAAAGTCAATATCGCTGGAGGGATTTATTTTGCCGCTCAACTGCCTTCTTGCCACGGAGGCTATATCAATATCGGCCGCGCTGTCGGGGCTGTTATTGGGCTCGTAAATATCGCCGTTAACGGTAACAATGGAGGCAAAGTTGATATTGTGATTATCAAAAGCCGTCGCAATTTGCGAACTTAAGTTTACGCCCCATGTGGAAGCCATTGACTGTGCGACTGATATCATAGCGTCCCTGAATTCCAACAAAGAATCGGGGAAGAACATTAAAGAATACCAAACAAGCCTGTCGGCATAGGCGGAGGTTGCGGCGTTCGTCCTTAAATCCCATAAAGCCTGACTTAATACCAAGCTGTTTTTATGCTGTCCGTTTATACCGTTTGCCGTCCAGGTAACGGGATTAAAAGATTCAAGGCCGCTTGCGCTGTTTAAATCTCTGGTTACACCTTCACCGCCGCTGGCGCTTATGCTTACCCAGCTGCCTATTTTGGAGGTATAGGGATTATTTGAGCCGTCTTTAATGGAAGACAAAGCAAAGTAGTCAGATAAAGCTTCCGACACCGCCGCACCTTCGTTAAAATAGAGTATAGGCCAGATATTATCCACAACTGCGTGGACATATTCGTGGCGGACTATGGCGCTTTCCAAGGAGAAAGGTCTGAAATCTCCGTCCACTTTTTCGCCCTCGCCAAACATAATAACTTTTTGGTCAACATCGTAGAAAGCGTTTACCATACCGTTATATCCGCTTGAGGAATAAGGCAAGCCGTAAGCGTTAATCATAACGGGCAGGTGATTGTTAAGGTTTATATAACCGCCCGTGTTAAGACCGACAAAAAAGTTGCGCATCTCGTTAAGGTTGTAAAATGTTGTGGCAGGCGCATTGTTATTTGGCATATCCGTAAGAGTGTGCGAGGAAAGCGGATTATAACCGGCTGTTATATTGTAAGGAATGCAGAGCTTCCTTAAAGTGTTTATATTATAAGTACCGGAGGAGCCCGCAGGATAAAGCGCCGTACCCATAGTTTGGGACGAGGACGCCGTTGGAACAACAGGGCCGTAAACCGCATCGCCCGGGTTGCCGATATACGCGCCCAAAACGCGGTTTGACTCAAGAGGATTGGTAACCTTCATAAAAACTTTGTCGGATATTACGCCGTAATTGTCCATATAGCCTACGGAGAAATCAGACTCTATCAAAGGCGCGGTAAAAACAGGCCAGCTGCCTGCCGCGCAGGCATTGTAAGTGGGGGTAGGCGCGCCCGTGGGTTTGGTAAAAGAAGTCCAGGCCGAGAAATCTACAACAACAGGCTCAACGGCGTTGCTGACGTCCTTGCCCTGCTCCACATAATACCCCGTTGTTCCGCCCGCCTGCCTTTGGTTTGTAACGGTAAAATAAGGCCCAGAAAACGTCGTAAAAGCGCGGCCCGTTCTTGTAATATTAACCTGACCTGAAGCGTCCGTCGTACTTTTTGCAACGGTACTGCCGCTGCTGAAGTAGTAAACGTCCATATCTCTTAAAGGAACTGTGGTTTTTACATTAGAGCCGAAGCCCGGGTATACAGTGTAAATTTTGGCGTTAAAAGTTTCCGTAGCGGACATAACAAGACTGATTCTGTTAATAACCTCGCCCGTGGAAGCGTTTATATAATAAATCCATTTGCCCGGTTCCGCCGCGCCGCCGATTGTTTTAATCTTCCACGCAAGCGCGACAGAGGAGGCTTGGTCGGAATATACAACAAGTTCCGCGCTTTCGGAAGTTCCCGCGCAGTCCTGCGCCGCTATTGCGGAGGCTTCCTGCGCCGTCTTTGCGGGCTTAATATCCAAAGTTAAATCTTTTACATAGGTGGATTGATAGTTAATAAGTCTGCCGTTTTTATCGGTATTAACTTTTACGTAAGCGTTTTCCACCTTAAGGTTTTTGTAATATTGTTCAAAATAAAAGTGATAGCCGACGGGGGATTGTCTTTTGAGTTTTAATTTTAAACTGCCCCTGTCAACGCCCAATAAATCTTTGTACGAGCCTATAAAAGAAAGCGCGCCGCCTTCCGTCTCACCGATGCTTAAATTATCGCCTTCCACCAAAGCCCTTGCGGCGCCTGTAGCGGCATTAACCCTTACGGTATAAGAAGAATCTGTTTTTTCGTTAAATCTTTCTAACCCTACCGCCATGGCAGGGGAAAGCTGGACTTTTTGCTCTGGTTGACCCTGTTGTTGAAGGTTTTTGAAACGGCTTGCGTCGCGCTGTAAAGCCGCAGACGTCGGAAAAGCGAACAAAGCCTGCTGCGCCATTAAAATAAAAGATATTGCCGCGGCAAGCGTTTTATTATATGAAAACATTGTGTTCCTCCGTACCCGTAGAGAACTTTAAAAATTAAAATACAAAATAATTATACCATAGTTTACTCTATAAGATTTTTATTATACAATCAAATAAAGTAGACCTTAAAACGGAGGTTAGCAAATGGCTGCAAATTATTGGCTTGTTTTGGGCGTACTGTTGCTTATAGGGGAAGTTTTTACTATGGATTTTTCCCTTACGTGCTTTGGGTTGGCCTGTTTTGTGGCGGCATTTTTAAGCTGGCTCGGTCTGGGTTTATACTGGCAGCTGGGCATAGGGGCCGTTGTAATCTTTGCTCTGCTCTTTGCGTTAAGACCTATCTTTCTTAAATATCTGCATAAAGGCGACCGCCACGTTAAAACCAATGTGGACGCGCTTGCGGGTAAAAAAGCAAGAGTGTTTGAGGTTTCTGCCGAAGACGATAAAAAAGGCACAGTAAAAATAGACGGGGATTTATGGAATATACATTGCAATACCGCGCTTAAAAAAGGCGACGGCGTTGTAGTGGAAAAAGTGGAAGGTGTAACACTTTTAGTTAAAAGGGAGGAAAATTAAATGGAATCAGTATTTATAACGTTTTTTATTCTGGCGATAATATTTTTTACCGCCGGTATTAAAATTGTAAAGCAGGCCGAAATTATTGTGATAGAAAGGCTGGGAAGTTATTACAAAACTTTAACTTCGGGCCCTAACTTTATCATTCCGTGGCTGGATAAACCCAGACCGATAGAATGGAAATCTACAAAAGAAATAGGCGGAAGGCCGTTTTCTTACCTGCAAATGCTTGAACGCATTGACTTAAGAGAAACGGTTTACGACTTTCCCCGCCAGGACGTTATTACAAAAGATAACGTTAGCATACAGATTAACGCTTTAATCTACTTCCAGATTACGGACCCGCTTAAAGCCGTATACGAAGTCGCCAGCCTGCCTATGGCTATTGAAAAGCTTACGCAGACAACCTTAAGAAACGTAATAGGCGAACTGGAGTTGGACCAAACTTTAATTTCGCGCGAAACTATTAACGCAAAATTAAGAGCGATACTTGACGAAGCCTCCAATAAATGGGGCGTTAAAGTTAACCGCGTGGAATTGCAGGATATTACTCCCCCGCCCGCCATCAAAGATGCGATGGAAAAGCAGATGAGGGCGGAACGCGAACGCCGCGCGATAATCCTTGAAGCGGAAGGCCAGAAACGCTCTAAAATTTTAGAAGCGGAAGGCGAAAAAGAAGCCCAGATAAATAGAGCCGAAGGCCAGAAACAGGCCAAAATACTTGACGCGCAGGGTATAGCGGAAGCCAGAATTAAAGTGGCGGAAGCGGAAGCCATAGCGCTTAAAGCTATTACGGAAAACATTAAAGAATATTCTAATCCCGCAAATTATCTTATCTCGGTAAGATATATTGAAGCATTGCAGAATATGACGGGCGGCAAAGACAATAAGATTGTTTATATGCCCTACGAAGCGACAGGCATACTTGGCGCGGTAGGCGCAGTTAAGGAAATGGTAGGGTTACAAAAGTAAGTTTTGTTGAAGAAAGCCCCTGCGTTAGCGGGGGCTTTTTTATTGGTGTAATTTGATGGCTTCGCATTGCTTCTGCTCCGCTCTCTGCGCTCGCTTAATGTTCCCTTCAAGGAAGATTTTTCTTCGGCTTTTGGTTTCTTTTTTGTTTTTTC